>JAFDGZ010000005.1 GCA_019309045.1 Deltaproteobacteria bacterium
CTTTGAGGATCTTGCCGAAATCGCGCTTTGTCTGGAGCCCGTGGAGCTTGGCGTAGAAGTGAAAAATATCTCCCTTTTTGCCGCAGCCCTGGCAGAAATAGATTCCTTTCGCACTGTTGAAATTGAAAGAGGCGTTTTTTTCGGCATGGAACGGGCAAACGGCTTTGTATTCCTGGCCGCCAGCAGGCTTTACTCTTGGCAGGTATTTTTCGTAAAAAGTGAGGTAGTTGCCCTTAAAATGGGATTCGATGTTCTTCTTCACCTGTTCTGCCCATGCCTTTCAGGTTAACTTCTGCCAGAACCACCCTGAGTGTTGCATATTCCAGGTGGTACGCTGCCCAATCGTCTGCAATGGTTTGATCGAGGAAATATTTCCTGGTTTCAGCATCGGCATAGCCGCCTATCTCTACCTCACTTGGGACTATACCTCTGCTTAATTCCCAGTTGGCGACGGTATCTATAAACCTAACAGGAAAATGATCCACGTGTGAATTTCGGGGGGTTAGAGGAGTCCCGGCAACCTCACATACTGGGTCTTGGTTTGTTCGGAAAAATTCTCGTTTGAAGTCGATAATTTGTTGAGCTACGGTTGCTCGGCAGGCGTCAAGGTAATCCCGGTAGTGCCAGTCTTTGGGTTGGTACACACACTTATAGAAACTGAAATCTGTTTCTGAGCCATCGATCCTTTCGATCATGAAGCATTTTTTATGAAAAACAGGATTTTCTGAGACTCTGAATGCTTTTATTCCCGGACCGATCTTTTGAGATGCCCACCTATGGCCTGTTTTAATGAGATCCAGCAAAAAATCAGAATGCTCAGGTGATAGATACTCGCCAATTTTATGTGAATGGAGAAGGTTGCTAGTAAAATCAATGATTTCTTTCTTGTTTTTAAAAGTTTGGCGACCTATCCGGTATTCCATTCATGCCCCCCTTAACCCGAAAATTTTGAAACCCAATTCGACCAAGCTACGTGGGATAAGGCCCCACCCGTACGCAGTGATGAGGAGCCTTTTTATGATGCTGCGTAAGTTTCTCACTTCATTTCCTCCGCCAATTTCTCTGCGACCTCAGTAGCCTGCTGGTCCTGCAGGCTTGCTAGCCACTGGTCCAAGTCTCGGCGCCGGACAAGCATGCGCCCGTTCGGCAGCCGGGCTACGGGGATCTCCCCGCTGCGCAAGAGTTTGCGAAAAGTGCGAAGGCCACAATCGCAGTAGGCAGCCCCAGTCGAGGGCTTCATCCAAGCCGGCCACTGGCAGCTCATAGCAGCGTTCCCAGTTCCTTTATGGTGAGACCCAGCGCTTCTGCCAGACGTCGTTGCATCGCTGGGCCAGGCGAAACAATGCCCCCTAAGATCTGCGAGAGATAACCAGGGTGGATACCTAGACGTTCTGCAAATTCGCGCAGGCTTGCGTATCCGGCACTGTAGATCTGCGCCTTCAGGCTGAGGCGCCGCCTTCTTGGGATAGTCTCCTGCATTGCCACGGTGCTCATTTCATTCTCCCGTTAAAATAAAAAAAGAGGCTGTATTCACACAGCCTCCTTGTAGAAAAATTATTAAGTCTCTGTAAGGGTGTTCTAGATAACCGCTTACCCGTCTAAGATATCGTTAAGATATTTCTTGTCTGCCAGCATCTTTGCTTCAGGGTGACGTTGCCGCCATCTCTGGGATTTTGCTGCCTGCCTGCAGCGTTCGCTGCAATACAGCCTGCGCGGACTGGCATCCCTGGGCAGAATATTTGTGCAGCGCAAATTCGCGCATGGCCGATAGCCCTGGGCAATGAACCACTCGCGCCAGCAGCTGGCGTACTGTTTCTGTTGCACTTCTTCGATAATGCGTTCGACAACCGAGTCGGCTTCGTTCTCCGGCAGCACTTTGCGGATCTGTTTCTTGAGCTGCACGTCGCCATTTTTGACGGTACTCTTGATGGTGATCTCTGTGACGGTTTCGGTGGTGTTCTTCGTCGACATTGACTGCCTCCTGGTAGCAGTCCCTGGAGAAGAAAGCCTGGGGTCCGGCTGGCCAGGAAATCCAGCTTTTCGGGGGATCCATCCCTAGACCCCAGGGGTGCAGATTTCGAGTTAAAACGGGTGCAGATCAGGTGCAAAATGTAGGCAAATTGTTCTCAGTATGTCAATGCTGCTTTGCACTAAGTCATTAAAATAATTACATGCCACTGTTTTCTTTGACAATATGAAACAGCAAAGACATCAAGGGTGATTGCGCGGAGAATACCCGGCAAAGACAGGCCATGAGGGTATGCCCGCGGTTAGGCGGCTGAATGGCCGGGGTAAAATGCTCCGCCCTGCAGGCCATCTGCACCTTGGACTCTTGAGGTCAAGTGCGGCCGGCAACCTGCAGCCCCTCACAGTGCAGTTCTGCAGTTGTTGAAGAAGCAGGGGGTCAACGCTGCAGGTAGAGGTGGGGTATCCACACAGACAGGGCGGGGATATAGGTGACGAGAAGAAGCACGGCGATAGCGGCCAGCACAAAAGGGACAATGGCCCTGCTGATGCGCTCCAGAGAGATACCGGCGATGCCGCTGCTGATAAATAGACAGACCCCCAGGGGCGGGGTGGTCAATCCTATGACCAGATTGAGCACCATAATGGCGCCGAAATGGATGGGATCCACCCCTATCCTGCTGGCAAGGGGCAAGAGCACGGGCGTGAGTATAATGAGAGAGGCAGTGGTCTCCATAAAGGTGCCCACAAAGAGCAGGAACAGGTTCAACATCAAGAGAATGGCCCAGCGGCTGCTGAACACGCCTGTCAAAGCAGTCACCAGCTTCTGAGGCATTTCCAGGGCGGCCATGAGCCAGCCAAATATGGCTGCGTTGGCAATGATGAACATAATCACCGCCGTGACCACCACGCTTTCCAGCATCAATGCGGGCAATTGCTTCAGGGTGAGTTCCCGGTAGACAAAACGGCCGATGACAAAGGCATACAGGACAGATACTGCAGCAGCCTCGGTGGGGGTGAAGATGCCCCCCAGAATGCCCCCCAGAATTATTGCCGGCATGAACAGGGCCAGGAGCGCATCTTTAAAACCGCGGCCGAACCCCTTGCGGCGTTCTGCGGCGCAGTGGTCCGGCAGCTGCTTTTTGCGACTGCCGCCGTAGAGCGCCACTGCCATGAGGGCGGCTCCCACCAGGAGCCCGGGGATAATGCCTGCCAGAAACAGGGCAGCTATGGACTGTTCGGCGGAAACCCCGTAGATGATCATGGGGATGCTTGGAGGAATGATTGGCCCCAGCGTGGATGAGGCGGCAGTAATGGCGGCGGAATAGTCCAGATCGTAGCCCTCTTCATTCATGGCTGGGATGAGGACCGAGCCGATGGCAGCGGTATCCGCCACGGCTGCCCCGGTAATTCCCGCAAAGAACATGCTGGCCACCACATTGACCAGGGCCAGGCCGCCGCGGATATGGCCAACGAGCACCTGGGCAAAGGACACCAGACGCCGGGTGATGCCGCCGGCATTCATCAGGGTGCCGGCAAAGACAAAAAAGGGAACGGCGAGCAGAGCAAAGGAATCCACTCCCTGAAACATCATGTGAGGCAAGAGAAGAAGGGGCGTGTGCTCGAGGGACAGCAGGCCGATCAGGGAGCTGATGCCGATGCAGAAGGCAATCGGAGCCCCGAGTATTAGCAGCAAGATGAAGCTGAGGCCTATCAAAGTCACTCACTGCTCCTTGTATCCAGAGTGCCCCGAGAAGAGGCCAGCCGGGCTGCAGTGTGGACCAGCATAATGAGGCCGCCGCTGGGCAGGGCAAGATAGACCAGGCCCATGGAGACGCCCATGGCCGGAGAGTGCTGCCCCAGATTGAAAAGAGCCAGCTGCGCCCCCTTTACCGTGAAAATGATCAGAAAAACAGCAACAGGAAAAAGGCACGTCTGGCGAAGCAGTGACTGAGCCCTGGCCGGCAGGAGCGGCTGCAGGATGTCGAGTCCCATGTGGCTGCCCTTCTTGAGTGCAATGCCAGCACCGAGGAAGGTGAGCCATACCATGAGGTAGCGGGCAAGCTCCTCGGACCAGGGAAGGGAAGCAGAAATCACGTAGCGGCAAAAGACCTGGGCCAGCACAACCATGGTCATGACCAGGAGAAGCAAACAGCAGACCCCCTGTGATATTCGATTCAAGAAGTTGCTGACAAGAGTAAGCACGGCACCACCTTTCTGCTGAAGAAGACTCGCACCTGCTGCATGAAGCCGCAGCCAGATATTTCATGAACCGGCCTGACAAGAGCTTGAAAATAGTCTCTCTGACCAGGAGCAGGCTGCCAGGGTTGCGATTGCACCAGCAGGTGGTTCATGAAATATCCGGGCAAGGCAAGGCTCAGATCGCACCTCTTGGGCAGAGCTTCCACTGCAGGGACGAGCCTGTCAGAGAAATCCGGGAACGGTCTCTTACAGTCCGCATAAGGCGCCTGCTGACAACAGCATGCAGCCGGTCAGCAAGAGGGACTAGGGAGTGTCCTGAATCTCCTGGATGAGAGTTTTCCCGAAGCGAGGTTCATATTTCCGGTATACGGGCTCCATGGCACGGCGGAAAAGAGTGCGATCTGGCCTGGTTACCTGCATGCCCAGGGACTGCAATTTGACCAGTGTTTCAGCCTCATTCTTCCTGATGTAGGCCTTTTCCATCTTGCCGGCTGCTGCGGCAGCGCTCAGGAAGGCCTGGCGATCCTCTGGAGAGAGGCTCTGGTACTTTTTGAGATTCATGAGCAACAGGGCAGGGGAATAGAAGTGGGCCGTGAGAGCCAGGTACTTCTGGAAGTCGTACAGTCCGTGGGAATAGATAATATTGATGGGATTCTCCTGGCCGTCGATGGTACCCTGTTTGAGCGCGGTGAGCGCCTCTCCCCAGGCCATGGGTGTGGGGTTTGCTCCCAGGAGGCGGAAAGAATCCAGGTGTACCTCGTTTTCCATAGTGCGAATAACGAGACCCCGGCAGTCTGCAGGCTTCAATATGGGCCGCCGGTTATTGGTGAGATTTCTGAAGCCGTTTTCCCAGAAGGCCAGTCCCTTGATGCCGGCTTTTTCCAGTTCCGCCAGCAGGGAACGTCCTATTGGGCCCTCGAGAACGTGGTCCACATGCGTGGTGTTGCGGAAGAGAAATGGCAGATCAACCACTGACATTTTGGGAACGAAACCTCCCAGGGGACCCGTGGAGGTGACCACCAGGTCAATGCTGCCTATCTGTAATTGTTCCACCAGCGACCGCTCGCTTCCCAATTGCTTATTGGGAAAAATGCGGATGTTGAAGCGGTTGTCAGTTTGCTGTTCCACCAACTTGACAAATTGTTCGGCACCGAGATGATACGGAGCGGTAACGCTCACGGCATGAGCAAGTCTCAGTGCCTGGGTGGCTGCCTCTGCTGTGGGTCCCCACAAGAGTACACAACAGATGGTCAACCCCACTGCGGCGATCTTTTTCATTTACGCCTCCTTTCCAAGCTGCTCACTGGTTTTGCCAAAACGGCGCTCTCGCTGTTGAAAGTCGAAGAGCGCCTCCATTAGTTGCTCTTCGCGAAAGTCGGGCCAGTACACTGGCGTGATATAAATTTCTGTGTAGGCCAGCTGCCAGAGCATGAAGTTGCTGAGGCGATATTCCCCGCTTGTGCGGATGAGCAGATCAGGGTCCGGCATGCCGCCCGTGTCGAGAAACGAGGAAAGAGTCTCTTCTCTTATATCTGCGGCTGTGAGCTGTCCAGAACTGCAGAGTGTTGCCAGGCGGCGGGCTGCTCTGACAATTTCGTCCCGACCACTGTAGCTGAGGGCCAGGTTGAGTATCATATCTTTGTTGGCTGCAGTCTTTTGCATGGTGTCTCGCAGGAGTCGCTTCACTCTGCCCGGCAGGTCTTCTATGTTGCCCAGGGTGTTGAGACGGATGCCATTTTCGAGCATTTCAGACAATTCTGATTTCAGGTAGTCGCGCAACAGCTGCCAGAGCGCCTGAACCTCCAGGCTCGGGCGCTGCCAGTTTTCCTTGGAAAAGGCATAGAGAGTGAGCACCGGGATGCCTATCTTGCGGCAGGCACGCACAATGAGACGCACTGATTCCGCCCCCTGGCGGTGGCCCTCTATGCGAGTCAAGTTGCGTTGTTTGGCCCAGCGGCCATTGCCGTCCATAATGATGGCCAGATGCTGGGGGAGTTTTTCTAGCGTGGATGTTTTCATTTGAAAGAATCAAGGAACCTGCCGCAATAAAAATGATAGCACAAAAGAGAGGTTTTGTTCCTCAAAAGTGTGGGAAAGGCTCGATACAGCCACAAGAGACACGACTGTCTGCGGTGCAGGCCGCAATCTCAACAGGCGGCATAGTCGCAACCGCCGCCCATGGCGGCATTCAGATCTCCAGGATCTCCTTCTCTTTGGCAGCACATATATCGTCGATTTCCGAGATGAACTGATCAGTAATCTTTTGAATCTCGTCCTGGGAGCGGAAGAGATCATCCTCGGATATTTCTTTTTCGTTTTTGAGCTCCTTGAGCATCTCGTTGGCGTCCCGGCGGATGTTGCGCACGGCAACCTTGCTTTCCTCGGCCATTTTCCTGGCGATTCTGACCAGCTCTTTGCGGCGCTCCTCCGTGAGGGGAGGGATGGCAATCCTGATGACTTTGCCGTCGTTCATGGGTGTCAGTCCCAGCTCGGACTTGAGGATGGCCTTTTCGATATCGCCAATGACTGTCTTGTCCCAGGGTTGAATGACGATAAGCCGCGGTTCAGGCACAGACAGGGAAGCCATCTGCACCAGGGGTGTGAGTGTGCCGTAATAGGAAACCCGGATATTGTCCAGCAAAGAGGTGGAGGCGCGTCCAGTGCGCAGTCTGCTGTACTCGCGCTTGAGGGCCTCGATGCTCTTGGTCATTCGTTCTCTGGTTTCTGCAAAGACTTCATCAACCATGACTTTTCCCCTCCACTAGAGTGCCCACGGGTTCGCCGCATACCGCTCTCTTGATGTTGCTCGCTGTGGTGAGATTGAAGACAATAATGGGCATGGCATTGTCCATGGCCAGAGAGACAGCAGTGGCATCCATAACCTTCAGCTGTTTTTGCAGGACCTCCAGGTAAGTGAGCCGGTCGTATTTCTTCACACCAGCGTGGGTGGTGGGATCGGCCGGGTAGACCCCGTCGACTTTGGTGGCTTTGAGAATTACCTCAGCATGAATTTCCATGGCGCGGAGCGCAGCCGCTGTGTCAGTTGTGAAATACGGGTTGCCAGTGCCGGCAGCGAAGATCACCACACGGCCCTTCTCGAGGTGCCGAATGGCCCGGCGGCGGATATAGGGCTCGGCCACCTGTATCATGGAGATAGCGGACTGGACCCTCGTCTGGGCCCCCAGTCTTTCCAGGGCGTCCTGCAGGGCCAGAGCGTTCATAACAGTGGCCAGCATGCCCATGTTGTCTGCCAGGGCCCGGTCCATGCCGTAGGCAGCAGCAGCAACACCTCTGAAGATGTTGCCACCGCCAATGACCATGGCCACCTGGACGCCGAGATCCCCGACTTCGACAATTTCTCTGGCCACAGTGGAAATGACTTCCGGACTGATTCCGTAGGAAGCATCTCCCATAAGCGCTTCACCACTGATCTTGAGAAGAATTCGGCGGTATTTTACTCCGGCCATGATCGGTAGATCTCACCTGTTCTGGACGGTGCAGCCAGAAACTTTTCAGCCTTGCTGGTCTTCTCCCAGTTGGTAGCGAACAAAACGACGTACCACTATATTCTCACCCGTCTGGGCCCGCAGTTCATTGAGGAGATCGGCAATGGTCAGGTCTGTATCCCTGACATAGGCCTGCTCCATGAGGCACACGTCCCGATAGAATTTTGCCAGTTTACCTTCGACTATCCTGTCCACTATGTGCTCGGGTTTGCCTGACTCCAGTGCCTGGGCTCGATAGATCTCTCGCTCACGATCCACAACTGCCTGGTCGAGATCTTCACGCTGGATGGCCAGGGGATTGGTGGCTGTGATGTGCATGGCCAGATTCTTGACAAATTCTCCAAAGGGTTCACTCTTGGCAGTGAAATCTGTTTCACAATTAACTTCTACCAGAACGCCAATTTTGCCGCCGGCATGGATATAGGCGTGAATCTGGCCCTCGCTGGCTACTCTGCCAGCTCGTTTGCGGGCAACTGCCAGGCCTTTCTGGCGGAGAAAATCGACGGCCTTTTCCAGGTCACCATCAGTTTCCTGAAGCGCCGACTTGCAATCCATGATGCCGGCATTTGTTTTTTCACGAAGCTCTTTCACCATTGCTGAAGTGATCTGCAACTTACACCTCCCTGAGAACTACTCTGCAACATTGACAATTTCGATTTCGGGCCCGCCCTCTTCGGCAGCAATGCTGCCTATGACTCCAGCCTGCTCTTCCACTGCCTGCTTGTCGAGTTCAGCCTGCAGTCGTTCTTCCCTTTTCTGCTTGCCCTCCAGGCAGGCGTCAGCGATTTTTGAAGAGAACAGGCGGATGGAGCGAATGGCGTCGTCATTGCCGGGGATGACATAATCTATGGGGTCCGGGTCGCAATTGCTGTCCACCAGAGCGACAATGGGAATTTTGAGTTTGTTGGCCTCGGCTACGGCAATATTTTCCCGGCGCGGGTCTATGATAAACAAGGCCCCAGGCAGCCTTTCCATGTCAGCAATGCCGCCAAGATTTCTATCCAGTTTCATCATCTCCCGCTCCATGCGAAGGATTTCTTTCTTGGGAAATTTGTTGATGGTGCCATCCTGTTTCATTGCCTGCAGTTCTTTGAGTCGATCGATGCTCTTCTTTATCGTTTGAAAATTGGTGAGCATTCCCCCCAACCAGCGGTGGGTGACGCGGTACATGCCGCAACGCTCACTCTCTTCCACGATGGAGTCTACTGCCTGCTTCTTGGTTCCCACGAACAGCACGGATTCTCCGGCAGCCACAGTGTCGACAATAAACTGATAGGCAACCTTGAAAAGCCGGACGGTTTTCTGCAAATCGATAATATAAATACCGTTTCGCGCTCCAAAGATGTACGGCTTCATCTTCGGGTTCCAGCGCCGGGTCTGGTGACCGAAGTGAACACCTGATTCAAGCAACTGTTTCATAGTAACTGGCGACATAATATCCTCCCTCTGGTTAATTCCGCCTCCCCACCTCATATCCCGGTTCATCCGGGGCACCAAAGGCGATGGGGGTGTGTGGTTGTGGGGTATGCTGGCATACCTCCGCACAAATCAACATCACCTATCACAGTTATGGACAAGTTTCAAGTATAAAAGCTAAGAGAACTGTTTGCTGCAGTGTTGCCGGAGATTACAGGATGTCCTGGATTCGACAGTGGCTGCTGCTTGTGAGAGGCAGCAAGTGTCATCCATCACACCCGAATCCTGGCAAAAATGCTCTCAATGAAGCCAGAGCGCTTCACAGAACTTTGCTGCCGGCCGACACAGAGCAGGGGCGCACTTTGACAAGCAGAAGGGTGGAAGGAGACCAGGATGCATGAGGCAGCGGCTGACTGTTTGCCTGCTGCAAGCGGTCCGGCTCAACAGGGCAAGATGCGGCCGACTCCTGCAGTAATCTCAGCGCTCTTGGGTCCACAATTGAGCAGGAGGTCCAGAAGAGACAGATTGGCGCGAAAGTCGCCCCACAGCTGCGGATACACCGGGGCAGTATACGTATAGTAGACAACCTTTATGCCGTGGCGGGCAAACACGGCCTCGTCAAGATGTTTTCTAGAGGAGCTCACGGTCAGATAGGAGTCGGCGGCCAGCATCTGGCACAAAGAGGCCAGGCGCTCGGAGCCTTTGCCTGCCAGGGCAAATCTGGAGCTCTTCAAGAAGGGACGACTGATGCCCAGGCAGAGTCTGAAATACTCCAGGATCTGCAGGTTCAGCTCCACGAGATGCTGCCACCTCTGCTGATAGATCTCCATGAGAAAATCGCGGTGTTCTCGCCAGAATGGGGCATTCTTGTAGGCGTGCTCCAGGCTCAGCAGATGTTTGCGCCGCCAGTCGAAGTCTTCACAGACTTCCACCTCGTTGATGCGCTGCAGGCCGCGGCCTCGCTTCCACACCGGTACAGTGAGCCACAGTTCCCCCTGATCATTCTTTAACCTGTTTCTATTGACCCAGCTGCCTCCCAGGGGAAATTGCACATCATCGAGCAAGACGAGGAGATCCGCCTGCATTGCCTTGAAGAACAGGCCGGGCCAGGGCAGGAAGTTGGGCTGGTGGCAGGCAACCATCATGAGTCGGCACTCCGGGGTACGGGCTGCTGGCACCCCTGCTTCTCCAGCAGTGTCCCTTCTGGGGGAGCAGTGGGCAGGGCGCTGTCATTCAGCTCCTGTAGTCAGCGTTGATTCTGACATAATCTAAACTGAGGTCACAGGTAAAGACAGACTCCCGGGCCTCTCCTTGCTGGAGGTCGATAGTAATCAAATACTCTGCTCGCTGCATGACCTCGGCAGCAGCCTTTTCTTGCTCCTCGCTCACCAGAACGCCGTTCTCCACCACTTTGACAGCATCAAAGTGGAGCGTGACTCGTTCGGGGACAAAGTCGATTGCCGCCCGACCCAGGGCCGCCATTATGCGACCCCAGTTCGGGTCCTGGCCGAAGAGGGCTGTCTTGACCAGCAGCGATTCGGCCACGGTGCGCGCGCCCCTCAGGGCCTGTTCCCGGGTGGCAGCACTGGTCAGCTTGATTTCCACGCACTTTGTACCGCCTTCGGCATCGCGCAGGATTTTTCTCGCCAGGATGGCCAGGGTATGGCCGAGGGCCTCCTGGAATATCCGGCCGTCATCCGAGTCGGCCCTGTGGATGGTGCGGTTGCTGGCCAGACCATTGGCCAGGACCAGCACGGTGTCATTGGTGCTCATATCTCCATCAATAGTGATGCGGTTGAAGGAGCGGCGAGTTTCCGCAGAGAGCATCGTTTGCAAGGCCTCTGGCGCCACTGCCGCATCGGTCGCCACAAAAGCAAGCATAGTGGCCATCTGGGGAGCGATCATGCCGGCGCCTTTGGCTATTCCCAGAAGGTTGAAGGAAGTGCCGCCCAGGTTTCCCCGCAGGCAGTGGAGCTTCTCTGCTGTGTCGGTGGTCATAATGGCAGCAGCAGCATCGTGCCAGCCGTCTGGCCGGCAGTCCGCCACCAGTCCGGGAAGGGCCTGAAGAATGGGTGTCAGTGGGAGCTGAGCGCCTATTACTCCTGTGGAGGCCAGCAGAACTTCCTCCGCCTGGCAGCCTATGGCCTCGGCGCTGGCCCGGGCTACGGTGCGGGCCCGCTGTAAGCCTTCCTCTCCGGTGCAGGCGTTGGCAATGCCGCTGTTGGCCACTATAGCCCGGCAAGCGCCGCGCTGCAGATGTTCGCTGCTGAGGACTACCGGCGCTGCCTTGACCCGGTTGCTGGTGAAGACGCCAGCAGCTACAGCCGGCACCTCACTCAATAGAAGAGTGAGATCAGGACGCCCCTGATAACGGATTCCTGAGGCTGCCGCACCAGCAACAAAGCCTGGCACTGTGTGGTCGGCAGGGTCGAGCAGGTCAACAAAGCGATCCATCATGGTCGGCTCTCCGAAAGAATGGCATCTGGATGCCCGGTTAGCTGGCGGCACCCTGCAGACAGCTTATTGTTTCTCTGTGGGCAAGACAGTACAGGCCGTGAACTGGAGCTCTTTTCTTTTTTCTGGTTCTGCCGGCAGCTAACGGCCGCAGCATTTCTTGTACTTCTTGCCGCTGCCACAGGGGCACGGCTGATTGCGGCCAATCTTGGCCTTTTTCCTGGTGGCTGGCTGCTGCTTGGCGGCGGCCGCTGAGTCTCCGTGGCTGAGGAACAGCGGCTGCTGCTGCTGGGCCGCCTCCAACTCCTCCCTTTCTTCCCTGGTGGCCACCTGAATCCTGAAGAGGACGCGGATGGTTTCCCGCTTTATCTGTTCAATCATTTCTTGAAAGATGGCCAGGCCCTCACGTTTGTATTCAATGAGAGGGTTCTGCTGAGCATAGCCCCGCAACCCTATGCCCTCCTTCAGGTGGTCCATGGCCAGCAGGTGCTCACGCCAGTGGTGGTCAACAGTCTGCAGGGTCACCACCCTTTCCATGTCGCGCATGATTTCCGCGCCCCACTGCTGCTCCTTCTGGTCGTAGCCTGTGCGCGCCTTGTCCAGGAGAAACTCCAGCAGTCCCTGCTGAGTAAGGCCTTCCTCGTCAGCCTGCCGCAGGTCGACCCGCAGAGAGAATTGACTGAAAAAGGCCTCTTCCAGACCCCGCAGATCCCACTCGTCGGGTGGCAGGTCTTCCCTGGCGTAGTTTTCCACCAGCTCGCTGATGATATCTTCAATCATGTCCATTATGACCGGCTTGAGATTTTCCTCCTCCAGGGCCTGCCGTCTTTGCTGGTAAATGATCTCGCGCTGCTGGTTCATGACGTCATCATATTCGAGCAGCTGTTTTCTGATGTTGAAGTTTTGGCCTTCCACCTTTTTCTGGGCATTTTCTATGGCCTTGGATATGAGCCCGTGTTCTATAGGCTGGTCTTCCTCCATGCCCACCCGATCCATGAGGCCAGCAATGCGTTCAGCAGCGAAGATTCTCATGAGATCGTCCTCAAGGGACAGATAGAATCTGGAGGAGCCTGGATCGCCCTGTCTGCCGGCGCGGCCGCGGAGCTGGTTGTCTATGCGGCGGGCTTCGTGTCGTTCTGTGCCAATGATATGCAGACCGCCCATCTCTACCACTCCGGGGCCGAGCACGATATCTGTACCGCGGCCGGCCATGTTGGTGGAGATGGTAACCGAGTTCTTCTGGCCCGCTCTGGCCACGATCTCTGCTTCCTTTTCGTGATTCTTGGCGTTGAGCACCGCGTGTTTGATGCCTTCTCTGGAGAGCATTTTGCTCAACCGCTCGGACTTTTCAATGGACACAGTGCCCACCAGAACCGGCCTGCCGATGCGGGCCAGTTCCTTTATTTCCCGGACAACCGCCTTGAACTTCTCTCGTTCGGTCTTGTAGATAACGTCAGGATAATCAGTCCTGATCATGGTCTTGTTGGTGGGAATGACCACCACATCGAGGTCATATATCTGGGCGAACTCAGAAGCCTCGGTGTCAGCGGTGCCGGTCATGCCGGCAAGCTTCTCGTACATGCGGAAATAGTTCTGAAAGGTGATGGTGGCTAGAGTCTGGTTTTCCTGGGCTACCTTGACGCCTTCTTTGGCTTCCAGAGCCTGATGCAGACCGTCGCTGTAGCGCCGGCCGGGCATGAGGCGGCCGGTGAATTCATCGACGATTACTATCTGGCCATCTTTGACCACATAGTCCACATCCTTGGTGAAAAGGGCAAAGGCCTTGAGAAGTTGATTGATGACATGGTTGCGGGTCAGCTTCTGTTCATATTCACTGCGGATGCGGTTCTGTTTTGCCGCTTTTTCTTCAGGCGACAGGGAGGAATCCTCGGCGATCCTTTCCAGCTCCACTTCCAGCTCAGGCAGAACAAAAAAGTTAGGATCGTTTTTGGCGATGATGTCCTTGCCCAGCTCTGTGGGAAAACAGTTGCGCTCCTTCTCCTCCACCACGTAATAGAGAGATTCGTCAACCTCTGGCAGTCGCTTGGCCAGGGAATAGTCCTGCTCCACATTCTTCAGGAGTTTTCTCACCGTTCCATTTTCAAGCATTTCCATAACTTGCGGGTGCTTGGGGGCTGCCCGATAGGCCCGAAGCAGCAGCTCGCCCGCCTCATATTCTTTTCCCTCTTGCAACAGGTGTTTGGCCTCACGGATCAGCTTGGCGGCCAGTTTCTGCTGGCGTTGGAAGAGGCTTGCCACTGGAGCGCGAAGTTTCTCGTAATCTTTGATGGAGTAGTCTACCGGTCCTGAGATAATCAAGGGCGTACGGGCCTCGTCGATGAGGATGCTGTCCACCTCGTCGACGATGGCGTAGAAGAGCTCCCGCTGCACACAGCCGGACAGGCTGAACTTCATGTTGTCCCGCAGATAGTCGAAGCCGAATTCATTGTTTGTTCCATAGGTCACGTCTGCGGCATAAGCCTCCTGCCGCTGTTGATCATCGAGGTGATGCAGGATCACCCCCACAGAAAGACCGAGAAAGCGGTAAATGGCGCCCATCCACTCGGCATCACGACGAGCCAGGTAGTCATTGACTGTCACCACATGCACACCGTGGCCAGCGAGAGCGTTGAGATAGACCGGCATGGTGGCGGCCAGGGTCTTGCCTTCACCCGTTTTCATTTCAGCAATTTTGCCCTGATGCAGAACGATGCCACCCAGCACCTGCACATCAAAGGGCCGCATGCCGAGCGTCCGTACGGATGCTTCTCTGACAACAGCAAAGGCTTCCGGCAGCAAATCGTCCAGAGAGGCGCCCTGAGAGATCTTCTCACGAAACATGGGGGTGTAAGCGGCCAGTTCTGCATCACTCAGGGCCCGCATCTTGGCTTCCAGCGCATTCACCTGATCCACCAGAGGGGCCAGACGTTTGAGTTCTCGTTCATTCTTGCTGCCGATTATTTTCTTCAAGGGGTTTGCCATATTAAACATTATACAGTTTCACCTCGTGCCAGGGTTAAGCAGTTGCTGAGCGGTCGAGGGGCTGCCTTTGCAGTCAGGGTATTGCAGTGTTCCAGAAAAATCTGCAGCCCCGGCACAGCAAGAACCTGCGCTCCAGGATTCATCCTGTTGTCAGCTGCCCTTGCACAGCCTCCCAGGAGAAAACGGGCAACTCTTACAATTCAAGAAGCATGGCAGTCTCATCACATTCCGGAAACTTGACACACTTCAAGCAGTCTACCCAAATCTTGTGGGGCAGGGTCGATTTGTCTACTACCTGGAACCCCTGTTTTCGAAAAAATTCCACCTGGTAAGTGAGCACGAAAATACGAAACAGGCCGAGGGTGACGGCTTCAGAGATGCAGGCTTCCACCAGTTTCCTGCCGATGCCGCGGCCGCGATGGCTCTGGCGCACCACCAGGGAACGAATCTCTGCCAGGTCCTCCCAGCAGATGTGCATGCTGCAGGTGCCGACAAGGTGTTCTCCGTCCTCTACGTAGACGAAAATATCCCGCAGATTGTCAAAAAGCTCACTGAGAGAGCGGGGCAAGAGCTCACCGCTCTCTGCTGGGCCTGTCAGCATTTTCTGAATTTCCCGCACATCACCAATGCGAGCCTTTCTGATTATGCCAGCCATAATTTTTCCTATAAAAACAGAGGACGTATCATTGCGGACATTATAGCCTGCCGCGGCCATCCGTCAACCTTGATACATTCCAGGCAAGCGTGCTGCCGCAGGTGCAGTGGAGAAAGAGCAGTTGAACTCACACAGATCAGCGGCGGCCCAGCCGTATGGGCCCACTGCCGGGGCAACTGACTTTCTAGTGCCGCCTCTTGGTGGCAAGCTCGTATTTGGAGATGAGTCGAGAGAGATATGTTCGCTGTATGTCCAGAGTTTTGGCTGTCGCTTTGACGCTGCCTCCGTGCATATCCAGGTTCTTTTGCAGAAAGTCTCGCTTCCAGGAGTCTAGGGCCTCCTTCAGAGAGAGACCTAGAAGGCTTTCGCTCGTTTCTGCCGCCGGTACCACGCTGAAGGGAAGATCTTCCGGCTGAATCTCCTCGTTGTTGCCCATGACAACGGCTCTTTCGATGGCGTTTTGCAGTTCGCGCACATTTCCAGGCCAGTGATAATTTTCCAGCACCTGCATGGTTTCACTGGCGAATTTCAAGTTGGCGGTTCCCCTGATGGGTTTGTATCTGTCCAGGAAGTATTGGGCCAGGACCAGAATATCTTCTCTCCTCTCCCTGAGCGGCGGGATATGAATGTGGACAACGTTCAATCTGTAATAGAGATCCTCACGGAACTTGCCCTTCTGCACTTGTTCGAAGAGGTCCTTGTTGGTGGCGGCAATTACCCTGATGTCCACCTTTCTCGGGGTGGGTGAGCCCACCCGGCTGAAAGTGCCTTCCTGTATTACGCGCAGGAGTTTGACCTGCATTGAAGGGCTCATCTCGGCAACCTCGTCCAGGAAGAGAGTGCCGCCGTCGGCAACGTCGAGCACACCAGTCTTGCGGGCGATGGCGCCGGTGAAGGCGCCTTTCTCATGGCCGAAAAGTTCGGATTCCAGGAGGGTCTCGGTAAAAGCGGCACAGTTTACCATCATCAACCTTTTCTTGCGCCGGGGGCCGATCTTGTGGATAAGTCTGGCAACCAATTCTTTGCCGGTGCCGCTCTCTCCGGTAATCAGAGTGGTGGTCTTCGAGTTTGCCACTTTTACGGCATCGGCAATGACCTTTTCCATGGCCTTGCTGGTGCCGATGATTTCGTAGCGGGATTCCAGCTCTTTTTTCAGGGAGATATTTTCATTGACAATGTCGCGGTAGTCTTTGGCGCGTTCAATGGCCACCGAGGCCAGCTGAGAAAAGTGGCTGAGGATTTCCATGTCGGATTCCCTGATAGCCTGGCCATCTTCCCTGTCAATGATCTCAATGACGCCGATTACCTCGTCACCGCTCTTGATGGGAACACAGGCAATAGATCTGGTTTCGAAGCCAGTGGCTTCACTGATGGTCTTGTCCCAGCGTTCGTCTTTGGACACGTCTGAGATGAGCAGAGGCTTCCCTGTAAGGGCCACATGGCCCGCAATACCCTGCCCCATTTTTATTTCAAATGTTTTGACCTCTTCTTTTACTGCGCCGGTGGCCACGTGAAAGTAGAGCTTGTTGGTGTTCTTGTCCACCAGCAGCAGAGAACTCGCCTTTGCTTCCATGAGGCGAGTTACCGATTCGATGATCATTTCCAACACACTTTCTGTATCCAGAACTGAAGTTAGCAGGGGAGAGATATCTTTCAGTATACTTATTCGTGGATCAACAGGCTGTTCTTTCATGGTGTTTTCCCTCTTTGACCTTGACTTGTGTATTGAGGAGTATACTCAAAAGAAAAAAAACGTCAATAATAATACCACAGTCAAAGAAAAAAGGGGCCTGGGTGGGGTGGAGCATGCCCAAAGGCCTGCAACCATTTTGGTGTAGAAATTGCAAGACTTGACAGCGGCCTGTTGCCTGAGCAAGGTATGTGGAAGCAACCGAAAGGATACATAATAACTCCTTAGCACGGCTAAAAAAAGCTTGACATGGCCTGGTAATTTCATTATTAGAAGGGGCCATAAAGGGGGTATCATTTGTTTACCTGCCTCTATTTACAGGTAAGTTGTACAAGGGAACTTGCGTGGTCTTTTGACAAAGCCAGGTACCCCCGCCACATTCATGTTGCCGGCCCTGGTGGATCCCCAGAAACTGTTCCGGCGTTAGCGCCGGGTGCTTTTTTTGAACCGTTTGCCCTGGTTTTCTTCGTTTCCATTTGCGCTTTGCACGCTAACTAGGAATGGGTGCCGGAATGAAACAGAAGAGGATAACGGTAATGTGGATGCCCTCGGTCAGCTCCGAGGCTCGGATATTTTCCCTTCGCCCTGGCATTCTCTATCTAGCCCTGTGCCTGCTCATCGTTTCCTGGATACTCCTTGCAGTGGGAGGGTACTGGAGCAGCAGGCTCTATCGGCAATACGTGGAGGTACAGAGGGAAAACCGTTCGCTGTTGCAGAAAGAAAAGGAACTCGAAGCCCTGCAAAAGACCATGGAGGGGATTAAGAAGCACGAAAAAATCATTCGCGGCTTTCTTGGCCTGGATGAAAAAAAGACCAGCGACAACGGACTCGGCCAAGGAGGTGAGCCTTCCCCTGACCTCTCCACAGTGGCCCTCAATGACACTATGACAGGGGCCGCCATAACGCCAGCTGCCAGACCGCATAGCCTGTCCTGGGTGCAACGAGCGCAAACTCTGGAAACAAATCTCAAAGAGCTGGTTGACATCATGCGCGACAGGCGCCAGATGTGGGACAGTACACCGAGTATTGTACCTGTTGAGGGCGGCGACTACTGGTTTTCCTCGGGCTTTGGCTGGCGGCGGAGCCCGTTTACCGGCTTGCGGGAATTTCACAACGGTTTGGATATCAGCGGACGCAAAGGTACGCACATCATTGCTCCAGCAAATGGTGTGGTGATAAAGCGCGGCAGAGACAAGTACCTGGGTAAATATCTCAAGATCAGTCATGGCAGAGGCATTGTTACCATCTACGGGCATCTTGCCGACTTCAAAGTCAAACGTGGCGACAAGGTAACTCGAGGTCAGGTAATCGCTGTTATGGGCAACACCGGACTTTCTACAGGGAACCATCTCCACTACATGGTAAAAGTGCACAACCGGGCAATAAATCCCATTCACTATATCCTGAACGCCAAGCGGAACACTCTAGTGGGGCACCCCTGAAGCGGATGTTTCATGAATTCACACCCTGGCGTGATTCCCTGCGTACCACCATAATTCATGGAGCATCCTTCTTGGAACTACCAGGACCGAGGAGCCATGAAATTGCGTAAGAGATCGCCTTTTGCACTCGACACCCTCATTGGGGCCAACACCATCTTCGAAGGGAGCATCTACAGTGAGCGCAGCGTCTGCGTGGAAGGCACTGTGCGAGGGAAAATCGAAGCAAAAGGGGAGGTGATGGTAGGACGCCGCGGCAGAGTGGAGGCCGATGTGCTGGCGGAATCGGTTGTTGTGGGTGGCCACATCATCGGTACGGTGAGGGCGGAGAAGCGCCTGGAAATAACTGCAACGGGCAGGGTGAGCGGCAATATCGAAGCCGGCAGGATAGCTGTGGCTGATGGCGGGGTCCTGGAGGGATTCTGCAGAATGCTGGGAAGAGAAGAGGTGCAATGCCCCCAGCTGGAGCAGAGGCTGGCAATCGAGGAAGGCCAGTGTGGAGAAGAACCCTGTGTGGCTGAACCTATAAAAGATGCAGAACAGATGTAGCAGAATTTGGCTGCCCCACCTTGGCAAGCCCCCAGTGTTGCATCCTTCCCCCTGGTCACTATGACAATTGCAAACCATCTCTTGCGGCCAGATTCATGCTGAGCCGCCACGGGGTGAATCTCGAGGTCTTGCCAGCAGGCGCCCCAGGATTGTATCACCTGCCCCGGAGGGCGCTGTGGCGGCCCTGGGCAGGGCTGCTGAAATGCAGCAGCAGACAACCTTTTTGACTCATACTGCAGGAGTTCCAGGACAAGACCTGCGCAGGGAAGGGCAATGCAAAAGGACATAGTAGTTACCATCTTCTCCAGGAGGAAGGGCAAGACAACCACTTTAAACCTGAATCGCCGTCTGCTTGCCATTGTGCTGCTTGTCCTGCTGACCATGGCAGCGGCCGCCCCTGTGCTTTTTCACCTGCTCCTGCAAGAGAGGCGGGAGCGGCAGCAGCTGGCAGAGAAGCTGGCAGGAGTCGAACTGGAGGTCGAGGATGCGACACAGGTGGAGCTGCCCCCTGTGAAGGAAATGGTCAGTGAGCAAGTCCAGGAGCCTGCCGAGGAGAAGAATGTCGAGGAGCCTGTAAATCCACAAGCAGCAGAACCTCCCACGGCAGGAACGCCAACCGCAGCCGCAGCAGCAGACACTTCTGCCGAGCCTGTGCCCTACGCCAGGGTGGAAAGCCCCCGGCTCGAACCCCTGGAGCAAGGTTCAGGGTTCCGGCTCAGTTTCAAACTGGCAAACGCTGCTGACAGCCCGATCTCTGGAAAACTGGTGATCATTGCCTCTCTCAAGCCCCCGCACCAGCCCCGATATGTTTCCTATCCCTATACCGAATTAACCAACGGCGAGCCTAGACAGCCGGGGAAACTTATTCGGTTCACAATTCGGAATTTCAAGTACATGGCCGCCAAATTCCGTTTTCCCTTTTCCTGGGCCGAATCATTCCGGGTTGCCATTTTTGACGCCGGCAACCAGCCGCTCTTCAATCAGGTAATCCCGGCTGAGGAAGTGGATACCAGCCTGTTGACGGGCGAGTAGGGGGTGTTGGTTATCGGTTATCAGTTGTTGGTTGTTGGCTGTTGGTCAACAGGGCGTGGTAGGGGATTGGCTGTACGGCAAAAAGTTGACAGCCGAGGGCTCTAGCCGGCGTTGCCCTGTGTTGCTGCCGATTTCCTAGGAGTGCATCAATTTAAGGAAAGACTCCACGACCTGGGGGTCGAACAGCCCTTTTTCAGCACCGCGGCGGATCTCCTCGCAGGCTGCCTGGCGGTCCCATTTTTCCCGGTAAGGACGCCACGAGGTCAGGGCATCATATACGTCGGCAACGAGAATGATCCTGGCTCCTAGGGGTATTTCTTCTCCTTTGAGTCCGTGCGGATAGCCGGAGCCATCAAAGGATTCATGGCTGTGGAGAACGATGTCCAGCATCAGCTCAGAGTCATAGCCCATCTCCTTGAGGATCCTGGGGCCCTCCAACGGGTGTTTTTCCACTTCCTGCAGCTCGTTGGCGCTGAGGGCTCCCATTCTGTTCAGGAGGTGAGGGGGAAGATTTTTCTTGCCTATGTCAGCCACATATCCCGCGTGCAGGATATCCAGCTTCTCCTGCTCGGCAACACCGAGTTCGGAGGCTATGGCATAAGAGAGAATCGCCACCACTCTGGCATGACCAATGCTGCCGTCCAGAGCTTCCACCGGTAGAATGATGTCATCTGAAAAGCGGATCAACTCTTCGGCACTGCCGTACTTGTGGTAAAGAGAGAGGGGAATCTTCTCCCTGTCCAGCAGCACATCCTTGAGCCCCACCACTTCATAGGCTGCGACTTTCTGCTCCCTTCCCCGGACAGAGAGTTCTGCAGCCTTCTGTTTTTGCATGGTTGCCTCGGCAAAGGCCACCTTGACATTGTCATTGTCAGGGAAAAGTTCCAGAACCCGCTCAAACGAATGGGCCGCCTCATCTGCCTCGCCGACAGACATGTACAGTTGCCCCATTTTTTCATAAAGTTCTGCCCGCAACCGAGGCTCCGTCTCCCTGTCAAGGGCGTGCTGGCACTGCGCCAGTTCTCTTTCCACAAGACTGTCCTGCCTCTGGGTGGAAACAAGGCTTCTCTTGAGGCGCAGATCCACGAAAGCTGCCACGCCTTCCACTGTGGCGCTGTCCACCAGTATAGATCCGGGCGGACAGGATTTTTCCAGCCTGGCGGCCAGATTGACCACATCTCCAATGGCAGTGTAATATTGCCTTCTCGAGCCGATGAGTCCCATGACCACCGGGCCGGAAGCGATACCTATGCGCGTTTGCCAGGGATAGTCCAGCCGGTCGATGCTCTGCTGCATTTTCATGGCAGCAAGCACCGCCAGTAAGCGATAGTTGGCATAATCCAACGGCGCTCCAAACTCGCACATTATGCCGTCGCCGGCGTACTTGTCAGTATGGCCATGATAGTCTGACAGTATAGGCTCCACTGCCTTCAAATAGCGGTTGAGATCCTGGACAATAGATTCTGGCGAGCGTTTTTCTGAGTAGCGGGTGAATCCCACGATATCTGAGAACATGATGCTGATTCTGCGCTTCTCATTGCGGAGCCTTCCCTCACTGATGAGCCTTACCACAGCGGGGTCCATGGTGGTATAGAGTATTTTTTCTATCTTGTCCCGGGAGGCCTCGGCGGCATCCCTGGCTCGGGCAAGTTCCCGGGTGCGCTGCTCCACCTTTCTTTCCATGGAAGTGCGGTACTCGTTGAGGCTGGCATGGGCATCGGCCAGTTCCTGTCTACTCTGCTCGAGCTCGCCTGAGAGCTGCTGACGTTCATGAAATCCCAGTTTGAGTTGTTCGCGCTGCCAGCCGACCATGGCCCCGGTAAAGATCAGGAAAAAGCCCCAGGTCAGCAAGTACAGATAGAGGTGCTGCAGCGTTCCAGGCAGCAGGAGCAGCTCTGGATAGCGAAGGGCAGAAAACAGCACCAGCAGGATGCAGGCAATGGCAGCTGGTATGGAACCGCGCAGGCCGAGAAAATAGCCTGCCATGATCACCGGCAGAAAGTACAGGGTAAGAAAGGGAACCCGCTGGGGAATGAGATAGGTCACCGCAATGATGATCCCGGAGAGGAACAGGATGAATACCTGTTCGAAATGACGCAGGAGATAACTTTTGACCCTGTCCACAGTGTAATCCTCACAGCAAACGACCCAGGGCTGCCCGAGGTGGGCTGTGTAGTGAATCCAGCCGGGGCCAGAGCAGAGAAAATGCGCCAGCAGGCACCCTGTGTGCAGACACCTTCGAGGAAACAGCAAAGCTCGTGCCAGGTTCCACTCAAACCTGGCAGAGAACTTGTAGACAACGCCGACAGAGGGGGCCTGGAGGGTGGTCAGAGACGAACGCAGCAGCCTGTAGCAGGCTGCAGGAAACTCACGGGCTCACGGCGGCGGTACACACTCACAGCCATCTGGGGGAATAATTCTCTCCAGTTGCTGCCAATGGTGCAGGTGGGGCTGCAACTGAGGTGGCTCGAGGATACCGTGCTCTGTGATGAAGGCAGTGACGAACTCTGCAGGGGTGACGTCAAAATAGACGTTGCGGCAATGATCCGGGTGGCGGCGCCAGACCTCGCTGCCGGATTTTGCCTCCAGCATGCAGGTGCTGCTGTCTGCCGCAGTGTTGATTTTAAAGGTGTCAGCAGCCACTAGAAAATCCACCTGGTGGTATTTGGCCACCAGAGCTGCCAGGTAGGTGCCGCTCTTGTTCACTACAGCGAGGTCTCGCAGTACAGTATCAGCACCTACCAGCACCAGGTCTGCTGCTGGAACAGCCTGGCCGAGCTGGGCATCCGTGATCATTGTCAGGCGGCAGCCGCTTTCCAGGAGGCGGCTGAACAGGCGGCGTCCCTCCAACAGCGGCCGGGATTCAGCAATGGTGACTTGCCGACCCGCAGGCAATGCCCGGCTCAACATGGCCTCCACAGTCGAGGAATAACTCAGGGTTACTACTGAATGGCAGTTTTTTAACAGACGGCGAGCTTCAGCAAGTTGGAGGCCAACCAACTTCTGCTGTCTCCTCAACAGGTCATGGCCGAGGAGAACACCCTTCTGGCGAAGCTCCGGCATAGGCATGCCCTGGCAGGCGTACTGCTGAAACTGCTGGGCGAAAGTCAGGGACCAGTTGCGGATGGCCGCCATTGAAGGGCGGACAGCAGCAAGCTTGCGGGCTGAGCCGAGCACCACTGCGGCCAGTTCTTCTCCCCCGGCAGCTTTCGCCCGTCGGCAGACAGTTATGAGCACCTGTATGGCCCTGGCGGCAAGCTGGGCCGCACCGCTGCGCCGGTTGCGCTCAATCGCCTGCAAGCTGCTATTGATCAAGTCCATGGTCTGCTAGAACCCTCTCCAGAGTTTCTGCCAGGGCTGGCACCGTGCGAAAATTGCCAAGTTCCTGCGGTGACACCCATTGCATTTCCGTGTGCTCCCAGTCGAGCCTGATTTTCTTGGGTGATTTCACGGAGAAAAGAAAGGGATGCACTCGCCACAGGCGGCCGCGAGCCTGGTCCCTCACCTCCAGGCAGGCTCCAGCCTGGCGCAGGGTGACATCAGCTTCCTCGAGGCCAACTTCTTCTGCAAGTTCAATATAGGCCTGCTGTAAAGGGTCGGGGCTCTCGAGATAACCGCTCACCGCAGCCCAGTGCCCCTGGTAGGTGCGGACCCTGTTGCTCCTTTTCATCAGGAGTATCTTTCCCTGATGAACAAGAAAGACAGTGACCACATCGGTACAGGCTTGCTCGGAAGGCAACGGTTTTTCCCGGCTCATAGGCAGTTTTCCCCTCACGCTGCTGTTCACATTTGGCAAAAGCGATTTAATATTGTATAGCCATTGCACCATTGAGGTAAAGAGAAACATCCTCGCTACAAGGAGAGTGCCCATGAGACGAGTCCTACCATTTCTGTGCACCTTGCTGGCAGTTCTTCTCTTGTCTTCGCCAGGTCTGGTCGCGAAAGAAAAACTGCAGATTCCCGAACTTGACGCCTTGGGATTGTCCGCCGACCTGCAGGCCAACATTGCCAGAGTGTTTGCCTCCATGCCGGGCGACACATTCTTTCGGCTGCGCAACGGCATGACAGTCCTGCTCAGGGAGAATCATTCCTCTCCGGTGGTTGCCTGTCGGATCCTGGTCAGGACTGGCTCAATCGATGAAGGCAAATACTTTTTTGGCGGCCTGTCTCATTATCTGGAGCATGTGGTGGCGGGCGGCAGCACTCGCTCTTTCACGGAGGACGAGGCCCAGAACATGGTGCGAGCCATGGGAGGGGCCTCTAACGCCTATACCAGCTATGATCGCACGGTGTATTTCATAAATACCACTGCGGATCATTATGGCGAGGCCCTGAAGCTGTTGTTTTCATACGTGTCGGAGTGCAAACTGGAACCGCGGGAGGTGGAGAGAGAAAAGGCCGTCATTCAGCAGGAATTCAAGCTGGGGGAGACAGATGCCGACCGGCAGCTCTGGCAGCTGTTTATGCACACAGCCTATCTGAAGAATCCAGTGCGCTACCCGGTGATCGGCTACGAGGATGTTTTTGTCCAGGTGGAGAGAGACGACCTGCTGCACTATTATAAGGAGCGCTATGTACCGGAGAACATGGTGGTGGCAGTTGTAGGCAATATTGATACAGCAGAGACAGTAAAGACAATTTTGCAGCTTACATCAGGCCTGACAAGGACTTTTCACCCTCCCACGGTGTACGAGAAGGAGTCGCCCCAGAACTCTCCGAGATGGGCGGAAAGGACTTTTCCCCCTGCCCGTCTCACCACGATGATTGCCGGCTTTCATACTGTCTCCCTGACGCATCCTGATCTCTACCCCCTGGATGTTCTCGCCATCATTCTGGGCCGAGGACGGACGAGCCGGCTGTATACGGAGCTCAGAGACAAGAAAAAACTGGTGCTCTCTGCCGACGCTTTCAGCTGGACGCCCTCCTATGCCAGCGGCATTTTCGGGTTTTCGTTCAGCCTGGAACGCCAGAAAGTGGACGGCACCCTGGAGGCGCTCTGGAAGGAGATCGAGCGGGTGCAGAGTGAACTGGTAGACAGGGAGGAGCTTGCCAAGGCAAAGAGACAGGTGGTGGCTGATGCTGTTTTTGCCAAACAGTCTGCAGCAGGAATGGCTTCGAGTCTGGCGGGCTCATATGTGGACACCGGCGATCCATACTTCGACGATGCCTACGTGAAGCAGATCAAGAAGGTGACTCGCGAGGATGTCCGCCAGGTGGCCCAGACCTACTTGCAAAAAGATCGGCTTACTGTAGCAATCCTTTCGCCGCCTGGCAAAGGGCAGGCCGCCGGCAGCACTTCCCTCGAGAAGAAGATTGAGGAGCCCGGCAGGATTCAGAAATTTGTCCTGGACAATGGTCTGGTGCTGCTGGTCAAACGGAATCCAACGGTTCCCATTGTGAACTTTCAGGTCTTCGGTCTCGGGGGGCAACTTGTGGAGCCGAAAGATCTAGCCGGGGTAAGCTATGCAACAATGAAGCTGCTGACGAAAGGAACGCGTCACCGCAGCAAGCGACAGATTGCAGAGACCGTGGAAAATCTGGGCGGTAGCCTCGCAGCAGGCTCCGGCAGAAATACCTACTATGTGTCGCTTGCCCTGCTCAAAGATGACTTTGACACCGGCCTGAATCTGCTGGCGGATGTCCTGATGGAGCCAACATTCCCCCAGGAAGAAATCGACAAGCAACGTCAGGATACCCTGCTGCAGATACGCCAGTTGGACGAAGACTGGCAGCAGGAAGTGGCGCGCTTGTTCCGGCAGCATTTCTATGACGGCCATCCTTATGCCCGGGATATCATCGGCACGGAGGAGGCGGTCAACAGCATGACCCGGGCAGATATTGTCAAGTTCTACAGGCGCACGGTGGAGCCGAACAATATGGTGCTGGCAATATTCGGTGACATTGAACTGGCGCAGGTGTTGAGCCGCGTCAACAAGGTTTTTGCCAAGTGGCAGGCGGGGAGTCCTGTTCGTCCGCTGCAGCCCCAGCAATTTCCGAGACTCGAGCGCAATGAGGAGTTTCACAAGAAGACGGACAAGGTGTCTGCTGCTATCTACGTGGGCAGCAACGGCCTGGCAGTCACCGACCGCGAACGCCCGGCTCTGGATGTGATCGATGCTGTTATTTCCGGCATTGGCTATCCCAGCGGCTGGCTCCAGGACGCTCTCAGGGGGGGTGACCGCAGCCTGGTGTATGTAGTGCATGGCTTTCCGGTCTACGGCATTGGCGGCGGCCATTTTGGCATCATCTCCCAGACCACCATGGCCAATTACCAGAAAGTCGTTGACATAATATTGGCCAATCTGAAGAAGATTCAGGAGAAACCTCTGACTGCCGAAGAACTGAAGGAAGCCAGAAACATGTGCATCACTATGCACGAGATGGGCCTGGAGACCAATGGCGCCCAGGCAAGAAGTGCCGCCTTGAACGAAGTGCTCGGCTTGGGCTACGATTGGGACAGCCGCTATGCCGAACTCATAAACAAAGTGACTGCCGAGGAAGTGCTCGAGCTGGCGCGAAAATTGTTCGCACACCACATGCTGGTCAGCACCATACCCGAGCACCCCGTCGAGGCTGTTATACCGCCTGAGCGCAGGAAGAGAATGCATGTACGCTGAGGACGGCAAGGGATAGGGATGTGCAAAGGCCGCGGCTTCGCCAGAAAATGAAGACAGAGGCTGATGACAGAAAGACGAAGGACTGCTCTTGCTGACTTTGCACTTGCCAAATTTATGCTCGGCTGCTAAATATTAAGAATAAATAAGGCCACGAAGGCTCAAAAAAGATGCTTGCCCGTGGCCTTTTCTGTTCATGACTGGAGGGTATATTCATGTGTGAAGCGAATGCGTACCTGGTCAGAGACGGCAAAGAAGAGCTCCTTCTGGAGGCGGTGGATATTCTGGAGCCCGTGGAGGATGGTAAGATCCGGCTGGCCAACATCTTTGGCGAGCAGAGAGTCCTGGAGGCCAAGCTCAAAAGCATGTCGCTGGTAAGCCACAAGATTATTCTCGAGTAAGCAGCGGCACCCAGAGCTTTTTTCTATACTTCAACAGGTCGCAGGCGTCCCGGACGGCATAATTTACTACTGCTGCCCGGTAGTTGCCTGCCCCGTTACCTGACCCACAGAGACACCGATTTCCCTTCTGCTATGGCCGCATTATGGCCAGGTAGAGAGGCGTCTCTGTTTTTGCCCATCGCGGCAGGCGATGGGCAAAAAACCGAAACCTTCGGCGAAAAACAATGATGTTTGGCCAGACCTGCATTGGTTTTTTTGCTCAGGAGCTCCGCGGTGAAAACTCATTAGGACCGCGGGCTGTAGGAGGCAAACAATCTCAGCAGGTCACCACATGCAGGCAGACATGCGCTGTCAGCGGGTGAGAAGAGAAATGACTTTTTCTGCCAGACCTGCCGAATTGGTGGCCTCGAACAACCTTATGGCCTCTTCATAGGCCTGGCTGGTAATGCGCTCCTTGTACTCTGGCGCCACCCTGTTCAATTCAGCGGCAAAGGCCTTGTTCGCCTTCTTGATGTTGCCCCCCGTGTTGCCAGTTTCCACGGCCCACTGCCACATACGCTCCCAGAGTTCATCCGGTATGCCCCTGTATGAGCGCTTGATGTACTGCTTGTCTGGGGTGGTCAGTGCATTGCCGTTCTGATTCATGGCCAGGCCGAAGCTGATGTTCTGCCAGAAGGTACCAACGTTGCCCTTGCGAATGCCATAGTGGATGAACTGGGTTATCTTGTCCAGAGAGGTGCCAGTAATGCCGTGCTGGGCAATGTCCACCTGCCAGGGCTGAATTGCTTCCCATATTTCTCTGGTGAGGTCCAGCTGGATGCCCTCCTGAGTGGTGCCGAAATAAGTGCCGTGGATGGAGCCGTTATTGATGGCTAGTAGATTGGGATGAATGTTCCCTTTGACAAGGTTTTCAATGAACCAGGAGGCCTCGTCGGGACGGGTAAAGCCTTCTGCACTGCCGCTTTTGGCGCCTATCTCTCCCAGTTCCACTTCCAGGCCGAGCCCGGCCGCCACCACTGGTTTGGCCAGCTCGAGTGTTGCGGCAAGATTCTGCTCATTTTCCATGTGGGAGGCGTCAATGGCAAAAGAGGTAAATCCTGCTGCCATTTCGTCTTTGATAAGCTCTGCTACATCACTGATCTCTTCCATGCTCTTTACGGTGATGTGGTCGCCGTGAATAGCAAAGGGCACCGAGGTATTGCCCAGTCTTTCATTCTCTGTGACGATGAATTCAGCAAAGCTGTCAGGGGTGAACTCTGTATAGCCGAGTTCGGATTTGGCAATTTCGTATATGACCGGGGCGCCCGTGGCCAGCGACGCCTTGATAATCCCCTCCAGAGGCAGACGGCAGCGAATATTGGCTGCCATGATCATGGCCTTGGCCTCCCGGGCCGCCTCGAACAGGACCCGGCCGTTTACCAGCGGAGCGGCAGAAGTTGGAAAACGGTGCTTGACGTTTGCGGGACGATACTGAGAAAGATTTGTTGCCATGGTATTTCCCTCCTCTCTAGACTTCTTCCAGGCTGTTGGCTGTTGCAGAGACAAACCTGCCAGTTCAACAATAACGTGGCTCCAGTATCTGTTGCCTCCGTAGTTACCTGCCCAGAGGCCCTTTGCCGTTTCTTTTCCAGTAACCGGTAATGTTGCCGGAATCTGTACCTGGCAGCAGACGCCGGAATTCAGCAATTCCTCGAGGGGTCGAAAATCTCCCACCAGACCGGGAGCAACCTCATGTAGAGCGCAAACATAATAATAACATATTACCACATGGCCGACAGAAATGAGAATACGACTTTGGCAATTCCGCTAACAATACTTTGGCTGAGTCCGTTAGCATGCTGGACAGCTCCTGTCCAGCCCAGAAGGCCAGATCTATGGGTGTTGCAACAGAGCAGATTTTGTGATAGGTCAGAGACGAAAAGAAACGATGTCAGTACATACTGCGGTGGGATCCCGCAGCTGGTGGCTCGTAAAAGTGAAACTGGCGAGCAACCTCCAGCACACTACTCCGAGGGCAGCTCAAGGAGACTCTTGGGGGTTGAGATCCTTGCCTTTCCAGAAGATACTTGCCTGTTTGTAGATCCGTACACTTACATTTTTCTGACGGGGGAGCCGGCTAATTTTTCCTTGTCTCGGTGCTGAGGTCAGAAGGAAGTATATGTGAGCACATGAGTCATGTCTGTTCCATAGGCGGGGGAAAAGGCGGGACTGGAAAAAGCTTCATTGCTGCCTGTGTGGGTACGCTGCTGGCAAAACATGGCAAGAGCGTGGTCCTGGTGGATCTGGACCTCGGGGCCTCGAATCTTCATACCTTTATGGGGATGAAATGCCCGGTAAAGGGTCTCGATGGCTACATCAGCAAGAAAATGGCCAGCCTGGAGCAGGGGATAGTAGCTACGCCTGTCGACAATCTTTTTCTCCTGAGTTCTGCCCGGTGTTCGCTGGAAGTTGCCAATCTGTACCACGTGCAGAAAAAAAAGATTGTCCGCGGTATTCAAAATCTGCCGCACGACTTTGTTATATTGGACCTGGGATCTGGCACACATTTCAACACCCTGGATTTTTTTCTCAGTGCGGAGAAAGGTCTGATCGTAACGACACCTGAACCCACAGCGATTGAAAATACTTTTCGCATGATTAAAACCATTTACTTTAGAAAATTAAAGCAGTTAGTAAGCAAACTGGGCATTAGCTATATGTGCAAAAAAGAGATCTCTGAATTTGCTCTGGGACAGATAAAATATCCATCTGACCTGATAAAGTTATTTAGTACCAAGTATGAGGAGCTAGGGAAAGAAATCGAAGAAACAATAAAGAAAATGTCATTTAATATAATTGTAAATAAATGTGATAAGAGCGACAGTCTCACACTTGGTCAGCAAATTACTCTGGTTTGTAATAGACATTTTTACAAAAATTTCCATTTTTTAGGTAATGTTCATTACGATACTAGAGTACATCAGTCCATTCTTAATAGAAGTATTTTTGTACATAGATATCCCTATACTACGACTGCCGTGGATCTTGATAAACTTACGAAGAATTTGTTGGGCTTGCTGTAGCGGGTATTGGCGACGCCCAATCTTTTACTGTTGTTAGCCTTTTACCTCCGGTTTATTTTCATTTAATGGAACTGTTTTATGGGCCCCTTTGACCAGCTAACTTATTACGAACTTCTCGAAGTGCCTACCAGTGCTTCGACGTTTGAAATCAGACAGGCCTATAAAAGGCTCATAGGGATCTATTCTGAGGATGCCCTGGCCACCTACTCGCTTTTCAGCGAAGAGGAGAGATTGCATATCCTGGCAAGGATCGAAACGGCCTTTGCCACTCTGGTAAATCAGGATAAACGAGCTGAGTACAACCAGAGACTCCTGGAAAGCGGCAGGCTAACCCCAGAGAGTCTGGAAGAAAGAGCGAAAGCCAGAACTGCTCCTGTTTTCCACCTGAGCTCGGTGGAGAGGGCAGATGCTCTTACCGCCCAACTGCAGAAAAAGCTGCAAAGCAAGAAGGTGCAGCACATAATTGCGGCTCTCATGGAAAAGGAGCTCATCAGCGGCCAGGATTTGCAGAACCTTCGCCAGGCCCTTGGTCTGGGGCTGGAGGAACTCTTTCAGATAACCAAAATCAGCCCCAACATTTTGCAGGCAATTGAAGAAGATGATTATGGCCACCTGCCTCCAGAAATCTATGTGAAGAGTTTTCTGAGTTCATATGCTGAACTTCTCAACCTAGATGCCAAAGTGGTTGTGGCAAGATACCTGCGGAATAAAGACGTCCAACAGAAGACTCCATGAGCTGGAGACAGATGATTACTCGAGCCCACATCCTGCAAGGGCAAATCCCAGTGGCGGCGCTGCTCCTGATGAGAGGGTCCTTCCCCTTGGCCCGCTTCTGATGCCTCCTGGCAAGGCATTACCGCGAGCTTTTTAGCAGACAACCTGCCTGTTACCTGCTGGTGTCGACCTGCGGCTGCGCTGGAGGGCGGCGGCCAGCTCGCCGATATTCTGGCCTTTCTGTGAAAACATGGTAGTATCAAATAACGAGACAGCGGCTCATGGATAGATCTCCGAGAGAGTGGACTCGAAATACAATGAAGAAAAGCATTGCTTCTGGGACAGAACGCGGCTCATTCGAGTTTTTCGACCACACAGCGGATGTGGGAATTCGCGTTCGGGCGGCCACTCTGGGAGGTATATTCGAACTGGCAGCCCGGGCCATGACCGAAATTATCACCGAGGTACAGCTGATTTCTCCTCGTGTTCAGCGGACGTTTAATCTCATTGAGGAGGACCTGGAGATTCTTCTGGTGAACTGGCTGCAGCAGCTTCTCTATGTGTTTGACACAGAAGGACTGATTTTCGGCAAATTCCAGGCAGAAGTTGAGGAAGCGGCTTTGCGGGCCACTGCCTGGGGCGAGCAGTTCTCAGCAGATGTCCACGTGGTCAAAACTGAGATCAAAGCCGTCACCTATCATCAACTGGAGGTGGTCCAGGTGAAGGACGGCTGGCAGGCACAGGTGATCTTCGACCTTTGAGGGACAAAAGGGTATACTATGTCAACAGCCCTTTGCAGCAAGGGAGCTGATTCAGAGCCTTCAGAGGAGGTCGACAATGACAGCAAAACAGAACATTGCCATAGAACAGGTGGATCAATACCGCTGGCGGGTGGTTCAGTCAGGAAAAATGCGCACCAGCGGCATGGTGTATGCCACTGAAGCCATGATGGCTGATATCCGCCAGGACGAGAGCCTTGTCCAGGTAGCCAATGTTGCCTGGCTTCCAGGTATCGTGGGGAATTCTCTCGCTATGCCCGATATTCACTGGGGCTATGGCTTTCCCATAGGCGGGGTGGCAGCCTTTTCTCTGACCGAGGGAGTTGTTTCTCCCGGGGGCGTTGGCTACGATATCAACTGAGGAGTGAGACTCGTGCGCTCAGGGCTTGAGCGCCAGGAAGTGAGCGCCCGGATGCGGCAGCTGGTGGAGACGCTCTTCAAGAATGTTCCCTGCGGAGTTGGCTCCAGACGCAAGGATCTGCGCTTATCGGTCGCTGAATTGCACAAGGTGCTGCAGAAGGGTGCTGGTTGGGCCGTGGCGCGTGGTTTCGGCTACGTTGAAGATCTGGAGCACATAGAGGAGAAGGGCTGCATCCCCGGAGCTGATCCTGGGATGGTAAGCGACAAAGCCCTGGAGAGAGGAAAGACTCAGCTGGGAACACTGGGATCCGGCAACCACTTTGTGGAGGTTGGCTTCGTTGAGGAGATCTATGATGAACAAGTGGCTCGCACCCTCGGGCTCTTTCTGGATCAGGTAACGGTTATCGTCCACACCGGCTCCCGTGGTCTAGGGCACCAGGTATGCGATGATTACATCAAGATACTTATGAAGAGTTCCCAGAAGTACGGCATCGAACTACCGGACCGCCAGCTGTGTTGTGCTCCAATAGATTCGAATGAGGGCCGGCAGTATCTGGCAGCCATGGCCGGAGCTGCCAATTATGCCTTTGCCAATCGGCAGCTCATCTTTCACTGGGTTCGGGAAAGTTTCGAACAGGTATTTGGCGCCAGTGCCAGCAGTCTGGGTCTCAGCCTCATCTATGACGTCTGCCACAACATCGCCAAGATCGAAACCCACAGGGTGGACGGCAAGGAAATGAAGCTGTGTGTCCATCGCAAGGGGGCCACCAGGGCCTTTCCTGCCAATCATCCAGAAATTCCCCCTGCTTATCAGGAAATAGGCCAGCCCGTGCTCATTCCGGGAGACATGGGACGCTATTCTTACGTGCTGGTGGGCACTGAGGGAGCCATGGCTGAGACCTTTGGCAGCACCTGCCATGGGGCCGGCAGGGTTTTGAGCAGGCATCAGGCCAAGAAACTGGCCAAAGGCCGGGCAATCATTCGTGAACTCGAAGACAGAGGGATCACAGTGCGCAGTGCTGGCAAGGCAACGGTCAAGGAAGAAATCCCAGAGGCCTACAAGGATGTGAGTGAAGTGGTGGAGGCGGTGCATGGTGCAGGAATAAGCAAGAAAGTGGCCAGACTGCGACCCATGGGAGTAATTAAGGGATAGAGGTCTGCCTGTCAGCAGGGGAATATAGCGATGATTCTGTAGCCCCGTACACCGCCGGGTGCGTATACGGTAATCTCGTCGCCTACTCGCCGGCCCAAAAGAGTGCGCCCCAGGGGCGAATCAATGGAAATGCGTCCGTCAAAGGCATCAGATTCGAAGGGGCCGACAACTTGATATATGGCTCGTTGGCCGGTATCCAGGTTTTCAACCTGGACGGTATCGCCAAAGGCAACAGCAACAGAGCTGAGCTGCTGGTTCACCACAATCTGAGAAAGAGAAAGTTTGCGGCGGAGATCCTCGATGCGGCCCTCCACAAAGGCTTGCCGCTCCCTGGCAGCGAAGTACTGCAGGTTGTTGGCTGTATAGCCGAAGGAGCGTGCTTGGAGCAGGTCGTTGATTACCTGAGGACGTACAAAGCGGCACAAAAAGGCGAGTTCGGCACGCAACCTCTCGTAACCGTCTCTAGTAATAGGTTTCTTTTCCATGCCCAAGCTTCCGAGCAGCCAAAAGGTTCAACGTTCCACTGCAACCCAGATGCCATTGATCCCTCGCTTTGCTTACTAATGGTACCTCAAAATCGACTCCTTGACCAGACCCAGGTGAGGATGGCTGACTACAGAGCTGTTGGTCAGGGAAGCTGAGACCTTATGTGTCATGATGGAGCCCGGCAGTCTGCACTCATGACATATCCGAACTGAAATTATTGTCATCGGTCAAAGATCTGCACATGGAAAAAAAGTGGTAGTCTTCCAGTTCTGAATCAGGGGAAATGAGCCGCTTTACCCTGAAGCCCAATTTTTCGTAAAAATTGACCACACTAACCTCGAGCATTTTTGCATCCAACTCTACTTCCTTGATACCTTTATGCTGCAGGATTTGCAGCGCCTCCTGCAACATCTTCCTGGCAATCCCCTTGCCTCGATGATGAGGATGAACCGCGACCTTCATAATATTGGCCCTGAGCCTTTTCTGATAGCACACGGCTATGAGAAAGCCCATGACGGTCTCCTTCTTGAAGATGATGAAAAGGTCCTGCAGGGCAGCTTTCAGGTAATGATGGCCCCAGGGGTGAGGAAACGACAAGCGTTCGATCTCCAACACCTCCGGAAGATCCTTCTCTGTAGCTATTCTAATATCACCTGAGGCATTCATGTCTCACATCCTTTCGCTGTGATAAGAGTCGCACTCCCTGTGGAACTCCTGAGCTGGTGTTTCAGGAGGCATCCAGTCCAAACAGGGCTTTTTTCCTGACGGTGTGGTTGCCATTCCATGGCAGAGACTGCAGCAAACAGCTGACATTGCCTGTGTGACGCCATGAAATGAGGCGGGCACTCAGACAGGAATGCAGACTGTCAGGCCCATCAGAAAAGGAGCTGATCAATGAGGGCCGAGCAGGTTCTTTATGCAGCCAGGGAAAATTGCAGTGAGGGTATTGGCTTGCTGGTCAGATCTACAGGAACAGGTGTTCTGCAGGTTGCATCGCAGGAGACGAGGAATTTTTCCAGGCAGCACACTGTTTGTCGCAGTTCTCGCCAACGGTTGTTCCGGAGTCGAGCCACTCCTGTGGTCACAGGGTTCGCTGCACAATTCTCACAAAGAGATTGATGATGTCCTCAGCAGAAAGTAGACTCACATTGGCAATGACATGGAAACGTACAGGGTCGTCGAAGCCTTCACCGCCCATCAAACGGAGAAACCATTCCCGGTTTCTGTCCCTTTCGGCCAGGACACTGTCTGCTTCAATGGCCCGCACCCCATATTCACGGATTATATACTCCTTGCGCCAGCCAACAGGCGCCACTATCCGAAAGTGGTAGCAGTTCGGCAAATCCTTCAAGATAATGTGGCTGGCTCGGCCAACGAGCACCACCTTGCCCTGCTGCGCCACACCGATAACGAGATTTCGCAGAGCTTCTTGATACTCTTTTTCCTCTATTACGGTCTTGTCATAGCCCACAATTCTTTCAATGTAGTTCTTGCTGAAAAGGCGTGAGAAAATGTTGGCAATGCGGTACTGCCTCCCCTGTTCAAAAGATTCCAGGGTTCTTTCCGAAACGTCGAGCTGCTCAGCGATTTTTTGAAAATAGGCCTTGTCAATATAAGCGTAGCCAAGCCTTTTCGCCAGACGCCGGCCCAGATCTCTGGCCCCGCAGCCAAAGTTTTTCGAAATGGTAACAACAGCCATGAGTATCCCTCTCTTGCAGCAAAGGCTTGCCAGGTTCTGTTTCCAGACTACAAGAAAAATTCATGCCTGGCAACTTCCTTGATAGAAATTCCCTTTTCCACAGAATTCTGTCTCGGAGATTTTGACCCACAGGGATTGTTTGGCAGATATATGCAGAGGATATAGAAGATTTCGAATGAAATTAGCAGAAAATCAAAGCAAGAGAGGGGAAAGCAACTTGCCAGTGTGCTGCGCCGGTCAAGATAGATGCTGCTATCATGCTGATTCTGCAACACTTTTTTCTCTCTGTGGTAAAAAGTTCATGATTTTGCAGTGTTATGCTGGTTCAGTGAGGAAATCCTTGCATTATGGACAGGTTACTATGGTTGCTGCTCCGTCAGCCTAGTACTTCATTTTGGCAGCAAGCCAAGCTTGACTTGAGGGGGCATATTCGGCTAAAGGATAGCAAGCATGCCCATTCGCGGCAAAGCTGGAACCCGCGAGAAGAGCTGGACTGCATGCAGTTCGCGATTTTCTACATCTTCGGCAGAAGAGAGGGAAACCATGCAGCGGGGTGGGTACATTGCGTGGGTGGTGGAATCAGGGAGGAGCCCTGAGTGGCTTCTCAGAGAGTATCGCAACAAGATCAGACGGATGACCCAGATACGTCGGGCCCTGAAGAATCCTTACACAGTCGACCAGAACACGGGCCGACGCCATGCGCCCCTGACGCTCAGCATTTACAAGCGCAGTCTTTTCAGCCGGGAAAAGGATGCGGCAGAGTGCCGCAAGGCAATACAGTGGCTGGTGCGTCAAGGGTTCATCGGCAACAGATGATTTAACAGCCACTCACGTCCAGTTATCAGCAAGAAATCTAGCCTCCTAGTGCCTTTTGCCTGAGGAGGGCAATTTCCAGCCTGAAAATGGCAAAGGATGCGAGGGACAGATTCGCTCTTGCTTAAATGACAACTGCCGAGGCGTGGTTTTAGGGCTATGCCTGAGGAGGAGGTTTGACCTGCACCACCTGTGGCATAATCAAGCCGATAATTGCTGAACTGTACGACATAATCGGAGAAGGACCAACTTCATGTCTCATCATGGCGAACGACGCAGGTACCCGAGAGCATATCTTGACTGTCCTGCCCTGGTTCAGGGCCCGGGAGGAGCCAAACTGGCGGAAGCAGGAAACATCAGTGCCAGAGGCGCCTTCATCAGGTGCGAGGAGCCACTTTTTCCTGAAGATCGAGTGAAGCTACACATAATGGTGCCGGACAGGCTGGCCTTGAGCGTTGACGCCAAGGTGGCCTGGTTGCAGGTGCGTTGTGCGGAAAACAACAGCCCCAGATGTGGAATCGGCATCAGTTTTACCCAGATCTCTGAGACGGACCGCAAATTTATCATCGCGCTCGCCTCCGGCTTGTTTCCCTCTGGACAACAGGGATGAAATCTGACAATGAACACCACCCTGATCGTTCATGAATGGAAGTCGGCCCCTCAGGGGGCAGGTGCTATTGCCGAAGGGCCGCGCCAGTGCTGGCTCTGTGCCTGAAGCCGGTGCACCACTGCAATTCATGAAAGAACCGAACTACATTCTGATGCAGCTGGCACTGAATGAGGCCCGGACCGCCAGAGGCAGAAGCTGCTGACTATTTGCTTTGATCTCTGGATAAAGGGAGGCTCGAGTTCAAGGGTTCCTGCAATTGTTGCCGGGAAAAAGATGAAAAAAAATCGCCGCAGACATCCCAGGGCCACCATCAGATGGCCGGTTACCATTCTCACCCCCGAGGGCCCCAAACACGGTGAAACCAAAAACATCAGTGTTGGCGGGGCGCTTGTCACCTGCGCCTATCCACTTGCCCTCCACGATAGGTTCTGTGTGATCTTCAGAATTCCCAACCACCCGCCAATCTCGGTAAACACCGTAGTGGCCAGGACCAATTACGCTGGTGAGCGGACAAGGATGGAGGTTCAGGGCGACGTGGCCCTCTATTACACCGGTCTTTCTGACAATGAGCGGCAGATATTACATGCGAAGGTTTCTCAATCCGCACTCATCAATGAACTGGAGACACTGTCGATGGCGGTTCAGCATGTGTACAAGGTTGTCCACCAACAAGCCATCGAACTGCAAAAGACTGCCACTATCCTGGGGAAGTTGGACGGTCTCATTAGCCGGCTCACCACCCAGGTGCGCCGTGACGGTTTGGCCAGCAAGCGCGCCCGCCTGCCCAAGGACCAATAAACCAGCCGCTGGCTCCAGCGGCAAACTGACCAGCTCCTGACCACTTGCCAAAATACAGACATCATCAAAGACGCGGACAACTGGTTACAGCTTGTCTTCCGGCAGAAAACGTTTACCTGGCATCCCTGATTTCTACCTTGCCTCGCAGGTATCTCTTGACCAGGGAGATGGGAACTTCGCGCCGGTGAAAGATGCCGGCGGCCAGGGCAGATTCTGCTGCGGTCCCGGTAAACACCTCATAGAAGTGTTCCACCCGTCCAGCACCGCTGGAAGCGATCACCGGTATGGAAACCGCACTCTTGACCGCGTTTATCAACTCCAGGTCGAAGCCCAGGCTGGTGCCATCGCGGTCAATACAGTTGAGAAGGATCTCACCGGCTCCAAGCTTCTCACAGGCCCGCGCCAGGGTGATGGCATCCAGGTTTCTGCCCTGCCTGCCTCCCTGAATGGTACATTGGTACCAGCAGTAGCGCTCCTCCCTGGGCCCCGGCAGGGAGGTCTCGATTACCTGGTGCCGCACCTCGGCAGGCGACTCGAGATATACTCTTCTGGGATCAATGGAGACCACCACCGCCTGGTTGCCGTAGACGGCTGAGATCTGTTCAATTGAACTCTGGCCAGTTTTGCGGCCTGTTCTCAGGTAGTCCTCAACAATGAGCACTGCGTCGCTGCCAATGGAAATCTTGTCGGCGCCGGACCTGAAGTACTCGGCAGCCACCTCGAGCGCTTTATAGGTCTTGCCATTTCTATCAGTGTAGTCCCTGATGCCGCCACCTATGGTCAGCGGCACGAAAACCTTCCTGGAGGTTTGCTGCAACACTTCCAGCATGGGCATGTCTTCCAGAGGGAAGTCCCTGAAACCGGTGATGTTGAGGAAAGTGATCTCGTCAGCTCCTTCCTTGTAGTAACGCTCTGCCAGCTCAACTGGCTTTCCGAGATTCCGCACAACGCCTTGCTCACGCACGTCATACTGATCACCCTTGGTGACAACCAGGTCGCCCTGGTCGTTGGTGCGCACGTCCAGACAGGCGATAATGCGCTTTGCCAGCCTGGTGGGCTGGCAAGGCTGTACGGGCCCTGTCTTCAGGGTCCCGGGCTGGAGGAAATTCTTGAGAACCTGCAGACCGGCATCGCCGCTTTTTTCCGGATGGAACTGGGTGGCAATGATGTTTGCAGTCTGCACAGCACTGACGAATTCGTAGCCATAGTCGGTTGTAGTGAGTACCACGGATTCGTCCTCAGGAACCACATGGTAGGAGTGGACGAAATAAAATTTTTCTTCGCTGCTCAGGCCAGCAAAGATGGTTGTTGGCTGCCTGACGCAAACGCCGTTCCAGCCAATGTGAGGCACTGAAAGGTCGGTGGTGAATCTCCTGACGCTGCCCCGGATGATGCCGAGTCCTTTCACTCCAGGGGCTTCCTCACTGTAATCGAACAGGGCCTGCAGACCTAGGCAGATTCCCAGAAAGGGTCGGTCAGAGCTGAGGTAGCTCCTGAGCGGTTCCACATAGTTTTTCTGGGCAAGAATGCGCATCATATTGCCGAAGGCGCCTACCCCAGGAAACACCAGCTTTTCAGCCGAGAGGATGTCTTCGGGCGACTGGACCACCCGGACCTCTTCCCCCAGCTTTTCAATGGCATTGATTACGCTTCTGACGTTGCCGGCCCCATAGTCCAGCAGGGTAATCATGGCAGTATCCTCTCTACTATGATGTGCTGCTCCGCTTGTGGTAAAGATATCCTAGCAAATGTGCGACTCCGGGCAAACCTGTCATTCAAGCAAACCGGTGCTGCTGGTCAAGGAGTTTCAGGAGGAGCCGCATGAGCCCCTTTCAGTCGCTGCCTGGAATCCAGGAGACAGAGATGCATTTTCGAGAAGGGGCTCTGGCTGACAACAATCTGTCTGCATGCAGACTGTTTGCCAGACTGCTGTTGCTGTCACAGGCAAACTAGGCTCTCTCGAGCACTACAGCCATGCCCTGTCCGCCTCCGATGCAGAGAGTGGCCAGCCCGAGTTGATGATGCTGGCGCACCATTTGCTGGATCAGGGTGACCATGATGCGGGCGCCGGTGCAGCCGATGGGGTGGCCGATGGAGATGCCGCTGCCGAGGACATTGGTCTTTTCCGGGTCGCAATCGAGCTCTCGCATACAGGCGATGGCCTGCACGGCGAAGGCCTCGTTCAATTCAATGGCTCCAAAGTCAGCAATACTGTACTTGTTTCCTGCGAGAATCTTGCGCACTGCAGGCACCGGGCCGAGGCCCATATAGGCGGGGTCCAGTCCTGCTGCTGCAAAGGTTCGCACTCTGACCAGGGGTTCGACGCCGAGCTCTTTTGCCTTTTCCGCTGACATGAGTAGGAGTGCCGCAGCAGCGTCATTGATGCCCGAGGCATTGCCGGCTGTGACCGTGCCATCCTTCTTGAATGCCGGGGCCAGTCTGGCCATTTTCGCCACACTGGTATCCATCGGCCTTTCATCAGTGTCGAAGATGATGGGCTCGCCTTTTCTCCGGGGTACAGTCACCGGGACGATCTCATCCTTGAACAACCCCTTGGCTATGGCCTCTCTGGCGCGGGCATGGCTGACAGCGCCGAGTTCGTCCTGCTCCTGCCTGGAAATCCCGTATTTTTCGGCAATATTTTCAGCGGTTATTCCCATATGGTAGCCGTAGAATATCTCATACAGTCCATCAAAGACCAGAAGATCGATCATCTGGGCATCGTTCAGCCTCGCCCCCCATCTGGCGGAAGGCACGGCGTAGGGGATGAGGCTCATGTTTTCCATACCCCCAGCCAGGACCACTTCGGCTTCGCCAGCACGGACGGCCTGCGCCGCCAGGGCCACTGCCTTCATGCCCGAAGCGCAGACTTTGTTAACGGTAAAGGCGACTGTCTCTTTGGGAATGCCCGCCCTTATCATGGCCTGCCTGGCCACATTCTGTCCCTGGCCGGCTGCCACCACATTTCCCATGACAACCTCGTCCACATCCACCGGTTGCAGGGCTTCCTCATAATCGTAAGCCTTGCTTTCCAGCTCCAGCAGGCCTGTGCCCTTGAGAGGGTTGGGTTCGAACCGGCTCACATCCGCTGGAGCCACGGGTCTGAGCCCCGCTCTTTTCAGGGCTCCCTTTAGTGCCAGGGCCCCGAGTTGGACGACGGGCGTCGACTTCAGGGTGCCGCCGAAAGCGCCTACCGCTGTCCTCACTCCAGAGACAATTACAACCTCTTTCATTTTCGCATTCCCTTTCTTGGCGGTAATTCGTTTCTAATTCTTTTGCTTAAATTCCAGGCGTTGTCCTCTGCTGAAGCCAGAATAGAGTTGGCGAGAGCAAAGGAGGACAAGGAGATTCGTTCGCCATGCAAGTAGCAAAAACTATTATATTTTTTTCATAAAGTCAACAAGGGTTTACCAGACGAATCCTCCGGAAGAAGAGTTGCCTGAAAGAAGCCAGGAGGTAGGTTACGGTATTTGGGAAAACTGTGCTATAGATATGGTCTGCAAGAGGGTTGATTGGCAGATGAGAGAGGCAGCAGCCATGGAAATCAAAGTGAGCAAGCGCCCCGCCGCTGCATTGAAGGTCCGGCCTGCCGATTCCGAGCTCGGCTTTGGCAGATACACCACCGACCACATGTTTCTCATGAACTACAGCGAGGGCAGGGGATGGTACGATGCCCGCATTGAGCCTTACAGCGATCTGAGGCTCGATCCCACGGCCATGGTTTTCCATTACAACCAGGAGGTGTTCGAAGGTCTGAAAGCATATCACCTTCCGGATGGTGGCATTGCCCTGTTTCGACCCCACAAGAATATTGAACGGCTGAACGCTTCTGCCAGAAGGATGGTCATGCCCGCAGTGGATGCCGAGCTCTTTCTCCGGGCCCTGAAGGAATTGATCCTTGTGGACCGGGCCTGGATTCCTCGAGCAAAAGGGACATCTCTATATATCAGACCAACTATGATAGCCACCGAGGCGGCCCTTGGAGTAAGGCCTGCCAGGGAGTACCTTTTCTTTATTGTGCTTTCTCCTGTAGGGGCGTATTATCGCGAGGGATTCAGGCCTACTAGAATTTACGTTTCCGACACCTACATTCGTGCTGCCCAGGGGGGCGTCGGGGAGACGAAGACTTCGGGCAATTACGGCCCCACCCTGTATGTGTGGCGCCAGGCCAGCCAGAAAGGCTATACCCAGGTTCTCTGGCTTGATGCCAAGGAACGCCGCTATGTGGAGGAGGTCGGCACCAGCAACATATTCTTTGTCATAAATGATGAGCTTGTCACCCCTCCCCTGAGCGGCACTATTCTGCCGGGCGTCACCAGAGACTCTGTGCTGCAGCTCGCTCGCCGCTGGGGGATCCAGGTAGCGGAGCGGCCAATCTCCATCCAGGAGGTGGTGGAGGGATGCAAGAGCGGCTCTTTGCGGGAGATGTTTGCCACTGGCACTGCTGCAGTTATTTCACCCGTGGGCCTGATCTGCTATCAGAGAGAGGATTTTCAGGTAGCAGACGGCCAGACAGGTGAGCTGTCGAAGAAGCTCTACAATGAAATCACCGGCATCCAGTATGGCCGCCGGCAGGATCTTTTCGGCTGGAGGCTTCGCCTGGCGTAAACAGCAGGGCGGTGCTGTTGCGCCCCAGGCGATCCTGAAGCAAGCAACAAGGTTTGTCTCAGGTCCGCTTTGCTTTGCTGGTCCTGGCCGTTAGAAAGAAAATGGACGCTGTAATACTGGACAATATCGAAGCAGAGATCAATGCGGAGAAACTGGCCAGAAAACTGCGAATAAAGAGGGGCAGTGCGATCTCCTGGGAGTCTTTCAAGAGCCTGGTGAATGAGGCAGTGCAGATCGCCAGGCCAAAGGCACTCTACAAGATGGCCTATGTGGATGCCGCCCGCGAAGAGGCTGTTGTCCTTGATGGGATCGAGCTCAGGAGCCTGGTACTGGCGGTCAATCTGGCCGAGGTTCAGAGGGTTTTCCCTTTTGTGGCAACCTGTGGCAGCGAGCTGGCCCGGTGGGCCATGTCCAAAGATGATGTTGTCGAGCGTTTCTGGGCGGAGGCCATCATGGACAGGGCCCTGTTTTCAGCCGTGCACTTTCTGGAGGAACATATCAAGCAGCGCTATCTTGTTGGCAAGACCGCCATGCTGAGCCCCGGCTCACTGGATGACTGGCCTGTCGAGGAGCAGAGTCCACTCTTCTCGCTTCTGGGGGACACAGAGGAGCACATTGGCGTTCGCCTCACCGATAGTTTGATGATGGACCCGGTACAATCCCTCTCCGGCATTCTCTTCCCAGTTGAAGTTGATTTTGCAGCCTGCCAGCTGTGCCCGAGAGAGAACTGCCCCAAAAGAAGAGCTCCTTATGACAGGGAACTCTATGACAAGCGGTTTCGCCTGCACAAGTCCTGAAAGCCTCCGCCGACATAACAGAGCAGGAATGAGTTGCTGCCAAGGATAAACCTGCTGGTACGGCTGCATGTAGTCCTGTTGCGGCCTGTTCTAGCAAGACCTTGTGGAGATAAACTCTGGACAGCCAATATGGTGCAGTCGAATTTTGAATCAGGAGCACGGCTGTGTTATAGTAGCAGCGGTTTTTCGGGGGGTGGATCGCAATGAGATCACGTGGACTCTAAATCCGCGCAGCCGGGTGCAACTCCCGGACCTCCCGCCAGCTGACTTCCCTGGAGACAGGGTATGGGCCTGCGCCGTCAAGACGGCTCCGTTCTTCCCTGTCTCAATTAATGTTCGACGAGGATGAAGTTGACCGTATCCTGGACAACAAGCCAGCGCTGCCGCCTGCGGGAACTGCAGGTAGATGAGACGGTGCAGGAGAAGAGGTTTCCTGATGCCGAAGAGAGGGACCGGCAGTATCAGAAATTGGAAAAGAGGCTGGTGGAGGCGGCCAAAAGGCGTCTGCGGAAGTATCGGGATCACTATCGCAGACCCGCATTGTGCCGACTGGAGAGTCGACTTGTCGAAATGCTCCTCGAGCAGGGCTTTGTCCAGGTTACAACGCCGACTATCATGGCGGGGGGACTTCTCAAACGCATGGGAATCGACGAACTACATCCTCTCTTCTCCAAAATCTACTGGCTCGGCGAAGGCAAGTGCTTGCGGCCGATGCTTGCTCCTCATCTATACTTCATTTTAAAGGATCTTCTCCGTTTATGGGAGCGCCCGGTCCGCTTGTTCGAAGTGGGCTCCTGCTTTCGCAAAGAATCCCAGGGCAGCCGCCACAGCAACGAGTTTACCATGGTAAACATCGTGGAAATGGGACTGCCTCTGGAGAACCGCAAGTCGAGGCTCGAGGAGTTGACCAGGGCTGTTATGACGGCAGCAGGTATCGAGGACTATCGACTGGAAAGGGCTGCTTCCGAAGTTTACGGGGAGACTATCGACATCGTTGACGGCCGCAACCGCCTCGAGTTGGGATCCTCCGCCATGGGACCTCACCCTCTTGATGCTGCCTGGCGGCTGCACGAAACATGGATTGGCGTGGGCTTTGGCCTGGAGCGTTTGCTCATGGCGGCTGGAGGTTGGAGCAGCCTGGGCAGGCTGGGCCGCAGTATATCCTATCTGGACGGGATCAGTCTGAGCCTGTAGTTTGAGGCTGCAGGGCGGCAGATGCTGCAGCCCGAAATGGGCAGCGGACCGGCTGGTGCTGATTCTGAGCTCCAGTGTAAGCTGGCTCGAGCAACCAGGGTTTCGCCATCCGGCGCATGCCGCCGAGCCTGGATGATCGCAGTGGCATCGCCTGGCGCAATCCGGTTCTGGACGTGGTTCTTCAAAGCAAGAAGGACTGCCATGAAACTAGCCGTGGTCGGCGGGGCCTTGCAGGGTGTGGAAGTCGCCTACCTGGCGCGAAAGGCCGGCTTTGAAGTCATCCTCATCGACCGCAAGTCCATGGTTCCAGCAAGGGGACTCTGCGACCATTTCCAACAAATTGACATCCTCGACGCTGGTGCCCTGGACCCTGTATTGCAGGAGGTGGATCTGGTGTTCCCCGCGCTGGAATCCCAGCTCGGCCTGGCAAAGCTGCATGGCTGGGCTGGCAGTCGCGGCATACCCATTGTTCACGATCCTGATGCCTATGCCATATCATCCTCGAAGATAGCCAGTGAGGCGTTTTTCTGCCGCTGCGGTTTTCCCGTGCCTGAATCCTGGCCTGATTGCCGGTTCCCTGTTATTGCTAAACCCAGTCGGGGAAGCGGCAGTGCGGGCATTCGCATTTTTGCCACTGAGCGCGACATGCAGGCCTGCATCAAAGACACCCCGGCCTCGGAAGGCTGGCTAGTCCAGGAATTTCTCGATGGGCCGAGTTATTCTGTTGAAGTTATGCGCACTCCGGGCTGTACTGTAGCTTTCCAGGTGACCGATCTGCAGATGGACGACCGGTATGACTGCAAACGCGTCCTGGCTCCCTCTGCTCTGCCCCCGGAGCGGATAGAAGAGCTGAAAACTCTGTCCATCAACATTGCCGATGCCCTGGATTTGCTTGGCCTGATAGATGTCGAAGTAATCCTTTCTGATGAAACGTTCAAGGTGCTCGAAATAGACGCCCGCTTTCCCAGTCAGACGCCCATCACGGTCTACTGGTCATGTGGGATAAACATGGTCCATGCCCTGGCAAGATGCACTATCGCAGGCGATTGTCCGGTGGCGGCCGTTCCCTCACAACCAGGCAAGGGGACTGTACTGGAACACATTGAGGTGAGTCCGGGTAAACTCAGCGTCACTGGTGAACGTGTGATGGCCCATGCGGGGCCACTTGATGTTCGCCGTGATTTTTTCGGGGCTGACGAAGCCTTGACCAACTATGCGCCCGGCAAGATGCGCTGGGTGGCCACGCTGATATGTACGGGTACAGATGCCGCCGATGCCTGGCAGCATCGCGATGAGGTGATTTCCGCTATTCGTCGACACCTTGGTCCTGTTGAATACTCTGATCCCTCACCGCAGAAAGTTCTCTAGGGAGTCCATGCGATGACTCGCTTGACTGCAACAAAGTGCCAGGAAGCGAAGGATTATCTGCAGCGAATTGATCAGGATTTGTATGAACGAGCCCACAGTGATTTGCGGCAGGTGGCCCTCAGAACTATTGGCATTCAAGAGGGCTCGTGCGGCCTTCCGCTTCAAAGATTGCGCCTTGCAGTGGTGCCAATGACTGCAGGGCAAGGAATCATCTCCGGCTTTGCCGAGGCGGTCTGCGCTATAGCAGGCTACGTGGGCTTTCACTCGTGGAAGACCAGCAGCAGTGATGTGGCGGGCATTGCTGAAGCCTATGCAAATGGGGCTGACATTCTGCTGCTGGCCGATGATCAGTGCTTCCTGGCCATCAACAGCAGGTCTCGGGCGATTGCCGACAACAGCCGGGCCACGGGTGAGAGTTTTGCGGTTCTTCTCGACATGATGGTCAGGGGGGTCTCAGGCCGCGCTTGTGGTGTCATTGGCTGCGGTCCGGTGGGCACCGCCTCTGCCTTGCGTCTGGCGCAGATGGGAGCTGAACTGACGCTCTGCGACATCAACGACAAGCGGGCCCGCCGGCTGGCCTCTGAAATCCGGACCATTGCCGGTGCGAACGTCCAGTGGGTCAGGGAAGTGAAGGCACTTATCAATGGGAGCCAGTGCATTGTGGATGCCACGCCCGCAGCCAGGATAATCGATGCCGATGCCATTGATAGAGATACGGTGATCGTGGCGCCTGGGGTGCCGCACGGACTGACGCCGGAAGCAGCGGCAAAGATTGGCCGGCGCTTCTATCATGATTCACTCCCTCTGGGAGTGGCTACCATGGCCCTGGCTGCTGCGTTCGGTCAGTTGACGGCAGCTGGAGATCTCTGGAGACAAGGTGACGGTGAAGAGTGTCTGCAGGGTCTGGCTGCCGCTGTGGTTCTAACCGCCGGCAACAATTGGGATGATAGCCAATGAGCAGTTGTGGTTCAGGCGGTATGCAGCATAATTGTCGGCAGGGACGGCCCTTCCTTCTATGGCAATCAAGATGCCCCTGTCCACTCTGCCAGATTCGTCCAGGAGCAGTTTACTGAAATCACTGCCCACACGGTGGGCCAGCAGGTTCAAGAATTCCAACAACCGAGTGCCCGGCTCAATGGTAAGGCACATTTCGGGACACCCAGTCAACTGGGCGACAACTCCTTTGAACTGGACATTGATTTCAATCATACTGGTTATCCAGGGCCCACTCACCCAGATGATCTTGCCTCAGGCAGCATACCGTTCGACGCTCTGAGCTTTCCATCCATGGCACCTGGGTGGGCAGCTGCAGTTGCCCGAGCCGCCATTGCAGCATCGCCCGGCAGTTTGCAGGATCAGGGGCGCGGCACGGAGCGAGGGTTGTCCAAAAAAGAGGTGCTCAGGTGCTTTCATGAGCCGGAAAGAGGGTGCCTTCGGAAAAGCGCGTGGCAAACTCGGGATCCATGGCCAGATCGACAGTGTGGATTTTCTGGACGAGAGTTGCTGCTAGTTCGCGGTTGCTCTTGTCCAACAGCGCCAGCACCGCACCTACTCCAGCTAGATTTTCCAGGGATAACACCTGGCCGCCAAAGGCCTTCCTGGGCAACATGCCAATGTCCAGGGCATTTTTCCAGTCAAACCTGGCTCCAAAAGAGCCGGTCAAGACAGTTCGCTGGACTCTGTCCACTTTGGCATGCTTCATCAACAGCTCTATGCCGACCGAAAGGGCAGATTTTGCCAGCTGAAATTGACGTACATCAGACTGCTTGATGCTGATGGGTTTGCCTGTGGCACTCTTGTCAGCCGGAACCAGGATGAACTCACTGGCCTGGCCCTGACTGTCTGTGACCACACCGGGCGCTCCCTGTTCGAGGCGGCCATTGGGCAGCAGAATGCCGCTTCTCAGCATGGCGGCGATGGCGTCAATTACGCCGGAGCCGCACAGGCCAGCTGGTAAAATATTGTGCTCTTCACCAATGACCCTGTACTGGGGCTGCAAACTGCGCGGATCGATAGCCACCTGGTAAATGGCGCCTGGAACAGCGCGCATCCCACAGGAAATCTGGGCCCCCTCCAGGGCAGGGCCGGTGGCACAGCTTGTGGCCCACAGTTGCTGGCAATTGCCGAGGACAATCTCGCCGTTGGTGCCGATATCGACGAGCAGACACGTTTCACCGCGTTGATAAATGGCATCGGCAAGGATGGCGCCTACCGTATCTCCACCGACAAACCCTGAGATCACCGGAAATACGTAAACATTGGTGCCGGGGTTCATCTCCAGCCCAAGGTCGCGGGCCTTGAGGTTCTGACCAGCTCGAATTACAGGAAAATATGGCGACATCCCCAGGCCTCGGGGGTGGAGGCCCATCAGAATTCTTTCCATAGTTGGGTTGCCCACAATGGTGACTTCATCAACGTCTTCACGGCTGGCATTGATCTTGGACAGACAGCGGCCAACAAGGTGGTTTACAGCGTCGATGAGCAGGGCATTGAGCACCTGAAGACCATGGGTGTGTTCATCTGCATAGGCAATTCTGCTGATGACGTCTTCACCATACTGGCGTTGTGGGTTCAGCGAGGCAGCTCTCGCCAGCAACTTCCCGGTTGTCAGATCGCAGAGATATGCAGCCAGTGTGGTGGTGCCAACATCTATGGCCGCACCCAGGCTTTGCTCCCTCTTTCCCGCAATTACCGCAGTAACACCCCTCTGTTCGTGGTGCACCAGAGTGATGGGCTCCCCATCTGCTCCTGCCTCACTCAGTTGCCGCAATGCCTCGAGGTCTTCTATATGGATGGGCCGCTCTGTGAGAGAGCCAGCCCTGTCGATCACCCAGCTGACCAGATCTGAGCCGGCAGCATCCCTGGGCAGCCTCTCCTTCGGCAGGGCGATTCTTTTTACCATTGGATTGACTGGAAACCTGTCCGTGGCGAGAACCTTGTCTCCACTCTCCGCACCAGCAAGAGCGTGCTTCGGGATGCGAATATTCACATTGCCGGCAACCTTTGCCTGACAGGCGAGGCGGTAGGATTGTTTGATCTCTGCTGGAGTAAAGACGTCCAGCTCCGGCTCGGTCAACGGAGACAGATTGGCTGCTGGCTCGGCTACCACCCAACACTTGGCACAAAGGCCTTTGCCGCCGCAGTCGGAGCGGATAGGAATATCCAAGCCATCTGCAGCCTCGATTATACTCTTGCCAACTGGCACCGTCCTGGAAATACCCGGGGGGTCGAATGTGAGGCGAACTTCGGCCAAGATTTCCTCAGGCATATCGGCTGTCTGCAGCGACTTTTTCTCAGTCTTCCGCATAGTTATCTCCACCCTCCAGCTGTCGATTTGCAGTTCTCCATACCCATTTCGACTTCAGGGATGAAGAATACGGCCCTGTGACACTGATATTTGCAGGCCCAAGCCTGAGAGAGCAGCAACTAGTATAAACTATTATGGCACCGGTTTTAATGGTGCCTGCTTGTGCCTTTTCTTGTCTCCCGGCAGAACGTCTGCCTCACTCCAGAGCAAAACTGCCGGCTCGATGTGCTTTCAGGTAGTTCATACAGTAGTCGTCTTTGCCGGCCAGAGCCTCGGCAGCAATGATATTTGCCATCATGCGCTGGTCCAAAGGGTTGATTATGGCCCCGTCGAGTCCCTTGCAGATGGCCATCACCAGGAACAGCTGGTTCAGGAGTTTACGATTGGGCAGTCCATAGGAGATATTGGAAAGGCCGCAGATGGTGTGGATTCCCTTGAATGTGGCTGCTATCTTCTCGACTGCATTGAGAAATTCCATACCGAAATCCTTGTTTACAGACAGCGGCTGTACCAGGGGGTCCACATAAATGTTTTCCATCTTGACGTTGTTTTGCAACAGGCCGTTGACCAACTGGTCGGCAATGGCCAGGCGGTCCTCCACAGTCTCTGGCATCCCCTGGTCGCTCATGCACAGGGCCACCACCTTGTGGTCTGTCCCGGCCAGTATTGGCAGCAGCCTGTCATAGCGCTCCTTTTCCAGCGATATGGAATTGATCATCGGTGTACCCTTGTGCACGGCCAGGCCAGCCTCGATGGCCTCCGGGTCGGGACTGTCGATGCAGCAGGGGGCAGGCACCGCTTCCTGTACGGTAGTCACCAGCCACTCGAGGAATTCAGGCTCTTTGCCCACGAAGACACCGGCATTTACGTCAATGTAATGCGCTCCAGCAGCGAACTGCTCCCTGGCAGCTTTTTGTATGGCCTCAACATCCTGATTTTCAATGTGGGCAGCTATGCTCTTCCTGCTTGCGTTGATAAGTTCGCCAATGATCAGCATGCATCTCTCCTTGTGCAACAGATTCATCTATGGCTTCCGGTCTTCGCTCGAGAGCTGTGAGCCATAATGACGTTTGAAGTGGGTGGAGGCGTATTTTTCAAGCTTCCACTGCGGCACCCGGCAGGCGGGGCAGACGCCCTTGAACCACTTGTTTCGCAGCCATCTGGCCGCCCTGCTATTTCTCGAGTTGTTGATCCTGAACGTCTTGTTGCAATGAGTTGTGAGCAGGGCTGTCTCACCAGATCTTTCTATAGCTTTGATGCCGTGTAGAGTGCCTCTTCGAGACGGCCAGATCTTGATCTTGTCGATGAGACTGAAGAGCTCCACCCTCTTGCGGTAATATCTCTTGGTCGGCTTCTTGCTGCTCAAGAATCACCTCCAGGCAGTATGGTGTCAGACAAAGCGTACTGCCATGCCTTGCTCCTGATCGAGGTGTACAACAGAGTCCTGCAACAACCCACGGGCGACTTCTTGTTGCCGTTCTTTCAGCCAGGCAAGATACTCAGCCATACTGGCTGCCTGCAGCCCGAGATCTGAGAGCACCTGCTGGACGCTCTCGCAGGTACGTCTAGCAGTATCAATATCCAGGGTGCTGCGGGCCACCCCGGCAAGCCCTTTGCCCGGAGGCACGATCGAACTCACCACATTGGCCCCGGCCAGCAGCCGCTCCCTGAGACCGGCCAGGCCATTGACGTCGAGAGAGGCCGGAATAAGGCGGTTGGGGAAAACCAGACGCATGATAGCTATAGTCATCAGTTCCCGTTGGCAGGTAATCGAAGCGCACCGTCCCAGTGGTGTGCCATTCTGTGGAACAAGGGTCATTGCTCTGACCTGATCAGCATCGATGGCCCGCATGGTTTCGATGGATAGGTGCAGATCAGCCTCTGTCTCGCCGACACCGCATAGAACTCCTTCCTCGATCAGAAGCCCGTGGCTGCGGGCGATGGTTTTTTTTCGCATCCGTTCTCGAAAGCTCTGGCCGATTCGAAGTTTTCTGAACAGGGCAGGATTATGCGTTTCCTGGTAGCAGGCGTACCAGGTTGCACCTGCCTCGACCAGGGTTTTCAAGACTTCGTCGGGCACGGCTCCCGGTGAAACCATAACCGGCAGCCCCGTTGTCGATCTCACCCGGGCAACCAGCTCTGCCAGCTCTGCGAAACCTCGGGGTCCGTGACAGTAGAGATCAGGATCTTCCCCCATGGTCAGGTCGATCAGATGCACCCCGGAGTGGGCAAGCCGGCAGGATATTTCGATAATTTCCTCTGGTGTTTTCCGGTAGCGGACAGGTAAATTATTGGAACGCCGATAGTAGCAAAAGGAACAGTCGTTTCGACAGAAGGTGCTGATGTAGACGAAGCCGTAAAGAAACAGCCGATTTCCAAAATGCCGTTCACGGACTGCTCGAGCCGTCTTGAACAACGCTTCCACCTGGCTGCCTTCCCGAATCCTGAACAGAGCAGCCACATCCTCTGGCTCGAGGACTGAGCCCCGGAGAACACCATCGAGGATTTGCCGGAAGGTTCTTCGATTGCGGCAGAGAGTCATTCGCTTCAGAACTTTCAAGTCTCTCGGCAGCGGCCTGTTACCTGTGAATCCTCAGCGGATTTGCCTGCCCCAGATCTTCCAGCAGGGGCGGCACTGCCGTCGACAACAGCCGGGCTGCCAGGTGGGCAAACGGCAACATTGCTGAGGCAGTAAGGCTCATTTCAGCCGGCCAGCAGTTCCTTTACTCTAACTACGCCCTCCTGGGCGTCCTCCGCATAGGCATCGGCGCCTATCTTGGCGGCCCAGCGGGCAGTAACCGGGGCGCCTCCGACGATTGTCTTGAATCTATCGCGCACGCCGGCGCTCTTCAGGGCGTCCTCCAGGTCTTTCTGTCGAGCCATTGTGGTGGTCAACAGGGCACTGGTGCCGATAATCTGTACATCCAACCTTACCGCTTCTTCCACAATATGATCTATATCCACGTCCCGGCCAAGATCATATACAGTAAAGCCATTTGCCTGCATCAAGGAAGTCACGATGCACTTGCCGATATCATGGACATCCCCTTTTACCGTGGCAAGCACCACCCTGGCTGTTTGCTTTCTGGCCTCCCGGGCAGGCAGCGACTCGTTGATTACCTCTGTGACCGCCTGCATGGCATCGGCTGACTGAACCAATTCGGGAAGGAACAGGAGGCCGCGGCCAAACTTGTCGCCAACCTCGTTGATAGCAGGGATGAATACCTGGTTCATCAATTCCATACCGTCCATGCCGCTGGAGAGAATGCTGCGGGTCAGCTCGACGGCTTTTTCTTTGTTGTGTTCAATGATGGCTTGCTTGGCCGCTTTGAGAAGCTTTTCATCAATCATTGACACTATCCTTTCAATGAGTCTTTCTCTGTTGACGACGGTGAGTCCGAAACTCACAATTCAGTCCGTTGCTTGAAGCGATTCAGGCAATTTATCTCGACGTCGAGAACCCTTGCCATGTTGAACTTGGCCTCGATGCCTTTGGGAACACCTGGTAGAGGTGTGATCACTCCAATGCCCAGATCTGTGCGCACCTCGTTCATGATGATCGGGTCTGTGAGCTCAGCTATTGCAACGCCCAACTTGTCGGCCACGTACTCTTTTGCTGCAGCGATTCTCAATCCCCGGGCCATTTGCACGCGCGCCACCAGATCTCCAGCAGCCCGCATTCCGCCCATTCCCGAGGCATGTGCATGAGTGATCGCCATAGCAAAGGGATCACCAACACCAACCTACAAGCCGTCCAGCCGGCAGATGGTGGTCATAGCCGCCGAAGAACGGGAGACCATATCCACTGGTGGCTGATCGTTGACAGTTACCCCTCCGACTCCCATTCCCATGTTGGGATGAACCGGAATCTTGCTGACCGCGCCGCATGCCTTTGTGAAAGTGAGCGCTCTGGCCAGGTTCCAGGCAGCAGACTTGCTGGTGTTGGTGTTGCAGACTGGACCGAAGATAGTTGCGCCGGCTGCCTCGGCCATCTTTACCTGTTGGTGCGGATACATGCCAGCCAACCGCTCGCCCTGGTAAGTCAACTGGCTGTGCATACCCAGGACAAACTCTCCAGCCATACCCAGCTCGATACACATGTCAGGGTACTTCTTCTTGAGCTGCTCGGTGGCGAGCAGGGCGGCCAAGAAATCTGCGTCTCCAGCAGCTCCGGTGGTATCCAGGTTAATGCCGTCAGCGCCCGATTCATACATCAGGCTGCAGATGAAAACGATGTCTTTTACCAGTTCTTCAACCGACGCTTCGTAGGACTCCTGGGCTTCTTTGATCTGGCCCCGCGGCATTAACTCGGCCGGGTTGGGGAAGGGGCCATCCGGCTGGCTGTACAGTCCGAGATTCGGCTGAGCCCCGTAGAACAGCGGAATATGCGTGTACAACAGGGCCTGCTCGAGCACTGGCTGTTCGAATCCGGCAAGGGGTTTGACAGGCTTGTAACTGTAGTCTACGTGAGCCAGCTCCATGGTGTCAGCGCCCATGATTTTTTCATAGATCTGCAGCGCTGCAATGCGGTCGACGTTGACCCCCACGCGTCTGATTTTCAGGGTGCCGGCATCGTAGCTGAGTATGACTTCCTGACCCGGTTCAACACTGATGAACTTGTAAGGCGCACAAAAAATAGCGAGCAGATAGTCATACTCTTCCTTGGCAAGCGGCTGAACCTGGCCGCGATCCGCGGCGTCTTCACTTCCTTCGACAAGATCCGCCATGATTTCCTTTTCAGTCATTTCTACAGCGGTCCCGTCGCCTAGACGATGAAAGAATCGACGCATGTGACCTCCTTTCTCACCTCTTTTTTCTCCAATGCTGCTCCCTGTTTGTAGTTGCCGACTGCATCAACAGAGCTGACTCTCATGGGAGGCCGCGGAAGGTCAGGCAACCAGTTCCTTGGCCAGTTTGCTAGCGGATCCGGCATCTGCAGCATAGCCGTCGGCACCGATCTCGTCTGCATACTTCTGGGTTACTGGAGCACCGCCAATGACCACCTTTACACGATCCCGCAAGCCGCTGGCAACCAGAGCGTCAATGGTATTTTTCATCACAGGCATGGTCGTAGTGAGCAGGGCAGACATACCGATGATATGAGCGTTCTGCTCCACTGCTGCCTGTACAAAGTGTTCCGGCGAGACGTCTGTGCCAAGATCTGTGATTTGAAAACCTGCGCTTTCGAGCATCATACTCACCAGATTCTTGCCAATGTCGTGCAGATCTCCTTTGACGGTGCCGATAACTACTCTGCCTGCCCCGCTGCAGTCAGCGTCAGCCAGCAAAGGTTTGAGAACGCTCACCGCAGCAGTCATGGCCTTGGCTGCCATGAGCACTTCCGGGATGAATATATCTCCCTCCTGCATTCTATCACCAACAATGTCCATGCCCCTGACCAGTCCGTTATCAAGAATAGTTTTTGGGTCGGCGCCTTCGTCCAGAGCCTTCTGTACTAGACTGGTAACCTGGTCAGCATCCCCTGCTATTAATGTTTGCGTGATTTGCTGCAGTTCTATCATTGCTGCCTCTCCTTTGGTTGATCTTAAAAGGAATCATCAGCAATACCCAATAAGACCTCAGGCAAACTGTCTCGCCAAGGGGGCTGCCGTAGATTTCCAGACAGCCATTGACTTTCCAGGCAGGCTAAAAAGCCATTGGCACTGCCCGGGCACAGCTTCAGAAGTCAGCGTATGTAGCCATGGAGATGGTGGCCACAGGATTTGCGTATGACGAGCTGCGCCTCCAGAATAAGCTGCTGGACTATTCCTGACAGGACTCCCTCGACCTTTTTTATCAGGATCTCGGCACCCTTGGCTCCCATTTCGTATTTTTTCTGGCTGATTGTCGTCAGCTCTATCCCGGCAAACGAGGCAATTTCTGTATCGTCGAATCCCATCAGGGCGACATCTTGTGGTATCCTCAGTCCTTTTTCCAGAATGGCCTCGCGAACACCGATGGCCATATAATCGTCGTGGGCAAAATAGGCGGTGGGGGGCGTTTCCATAGCTAACAGTCTCTTGGCTGCTCGGTACGCCAGGTGGCGCTGGTAGCCTCCCTCAACAACGAGGTCCGGATCATATTCAAGGCCGCAATCTTTGAGCGCCTGCAGAGAACCACTTGTCCGCAAAGTGGCCGTAGAGGTGTTCTTTTCACCACTGACGATAGCGATGCGGTCATGGCCCAGTCGCCACAGGTGCCTTATCCCTGCATAGCCGCCGCTGTAGTTGTCCAGGACCACATAATCTACCCTGTTTTCCAGAGCGGGGTCCATGGAAAAGCGGTTGATCAGAACAAAGGGAAAACGATCTTCTAATAGCGGCACAATATTCGGATCGTCGTTTGTAACTGTGGCTAGAATGATGCCGTCAACACCCTTTGAGCGTAGCATTTCAATGGCGCGCTTCTCTGCATGCAAGTCACGGTTTGTGTTGCATAACAGCAAATTATAGCCAAATTTATTGGCATATTCTTCCACGCCCTTGGCAAGTTCGGGGAAAAATGGATCGGTGATGCTGTTGAGAATCAGGCCGATAGTGTAGCTATGGCGACTGATCAGACTCCTGGCAATATAGTTGGGCTGGTAGTTGAGCTTCTTGGCTATATTGAGGATCTTCTGGCGCGTTTTCGAGCTCACACCGGGCCGATTATTCAGCGCAATGGACACCGCTGTGGTGGAGACATTTGCCACCTTTGCAATGTCTTTTATGGTAGCCCTGTTTTTCAATAGGTACCTGTCCTGTCAGCCCGAAACCTGGAGGATTTTTGGCTAAAACGTTAAAGTTGCTCTCCACTTTACAACTGCATATCCGTGGCTGTCAAGAAAAAAGGTGTGATTTCCTGATAGATGTTTGGGGGAATGTCTCGGGCGTAATTCAGCCAGTTTAACTAGAGCGTAACAATCTAAAATTAGTAAATATTATAAGTGAATCGACAGGATCGCTGTACATTTGTTTTTTTTCTTGACAAATAAAAATTCTCTTTCTATTCTTACTTTAACGTTTAAGTTTCACCCCACTTCTTATGTTCCCCTTCTAATCATGCGCGGCAAATCGGGTGGAACGAACCCGGCAAGCCGGGTCATTTTCCTCTAGGTGATCGGACTTGTCGCTGCAACACTCATGGCAGGCGATCCGCCCACTGAGAGTTGAAGGTATAGGTCTAGAGCAAGTATGACTTTGTCACTGAAAACCTTACTTGATCCAAGGGAGGTGCATGCATGAAACGGACGTTACATGCTGGCAAGACCCAGAGCGTGGGGTTCGGCTTCAGGATCTTCTCGGACGACGAACTCTACGACATCCACCTGGCTACGCTGGAGGTGTTGCAACACACAGGAGTCTTTGTGGAAAATGAAGAAGCTCTGGAAATTCTGGACGGCGGCGGCGCGGTCATTGACAACAAGAAGAAAATCGCCAAGCTGCCGCCTTATCTGGTGGAAGATTCGCTTCGTTCCGCACCGCCAAAGTTTATTATGGCTGGTAGACGGCCAGAGGATGACTTCGTCGTAGAAAGTAATCGGGTGGGCTTCACGAATTTTAGTGAAGGTATTCTTATAGCTGATCTCGAGACGGGTGAATTGCGCGAGCCCACCAAGAAGGATGTGGCCGACTCGGCCAAGCTTGGTGACTTTCTGAGTGAAGTATCGGTGTACAACCGTGCTGTGGGGGCCCACGATGTGCCTGCAGAAGTTGCCCCGGTGCACAATGCGGAGGCATTCTTCAATAATACCACCAAGCATTGCATGATTGGTCCGTTCAGCGGCTACCAGTTGCGTCAGATAGTCAAGATGGCCAGTGCAGTTGTGGGGGGTGAAGACAGGTTGCGCCAGCGGCCTCTGGTTTCCTTTCATACCTGTCCGGTCAGTCCGCTGCGACTGGTGAACGATACTTGCGAAATTCTCATGGAATCTGCCCGTTGCGGCATGATGGTGAACGTCATTTCCATGGCCATGGCAGGAGCTTCCTCATCGATACACCTGGCTGGGACACTGGTGGACCACAACGCGGAATTATTGGCCTCGGTGACCCTCAACCAGTTAACCTGCAAAGGGGCGCCAATTATGTACGGCAGCTCCACCACCGCAATGGACCTCCGTTTTGCTGCTGCCACCGTCGGCAGCCCGGAATGCGCCATGATCAATGCCGGGGTGGCAGAGCTTGCCCGCTACAATGGTCTACCCAGCTTTGTGGCTGGTGGTTAGGGCGACAGCAAGATTGCTGATGCCCAGATTGGCCATGAAAAGACGCTCACGGGCTTGTTGACAGCGTTGGCAGGGGCCAACCTGATCTATGGCTTGGGAATGCTGGAAATGGGCGTCACTTTTGACTTCGGCCAACTGGTCATGGACAACGAATTCGCGCAGATGATCAAATACTGCGTCAGGGGAATCCCGGTAAACGACGAAACGTTGTCTGTGGATGTCATCAAAGAAATAGGACCCTTCAAGGATTTCGTCAGTCACCAGACCACTTTCAATTATATGAGATCGGTGTCACACCCGAAGTTGATCGATAGACGCAACCGGGAAAAGTGGCAGGAGCGTGGGGGCACCGATCTGCATCAGCGAGCACTCGAAGAGGCTCGGCGCATTTTGAAAGAACATCAGGTTCCACCCCTTGCCGACGAGGTTCGAGCCGAGATAAGGGCGATCGTGGAGGAGACAGAGGATCAACTGAGGGTTGGCAGACATCGACCACCATTTTAGCCGGTCCTCAATGATCGTCAGAGACTCCCGGGCAGGTAAACTGCCGCCGGATACCGGGCTTGAACTCAATGGTGGTGAGGTGGATCGTAATCCTGGCAGCAATACACTAATTGGCCTGGGACCGAACAGTCTCCCTGACAGTGAGACCCGGGGCAGTTGCACCAGGTCGAATGAGAAAGGGAGAAGGTCCACACAAGCATCTGGGAGCCGCGATCATATGGCGGGACAGCAAGCAAGAGCGGACAGCAGCCAGGGATGCTGTTTCGAGTTGAGGGTCCTCACAGATGAGCAGCTCCAGACGGTGCACCAGGCGACCCTGGATGTGCTTCACTCTGTCGGCATCAGGGTGGAGTCAGAGGAGGCGCTGGAAATCTTCCACGGTGCAGGCGCTGGAGTGGAACCTCGGGATGATTACAGCGTGGTCAGATTCCCCCCTGCTTTGATCGAGGATTGCATCAGCTCGGCACCGAGCCGCCTCGTCTATCATGGCCGCCTCCCAGAAGACGACTACGTGGCTGAACCTGGCAAAGTAGGTTTTACCACCTTTGGTGAATGCGTGCAGATAATAGATCCAGTTGACCGCCGGGTTCGATCCACAACCAAAGATGATCTGGCCAGGATCACCAGGATCTGTGACCGGCTGGAGGAGATTGTCGTGGTCGAAAGACCGGTGGGTTCTCTAGATCAATTCGCCCCGACCCAGCCTCTGCACAACTATGAAGTCATGGTCAGCAATACCAGCAAACACATCTTCCTTGGCTTTTACAGCGCCGAAAATGTCAAACGCATCGCTCAGATGGCTGCCGCCTGTGTGGGTGGAGTGGAAAACTTTCGCAGGCGCCCGACCATAACCGCCTTCAGTTGTCCAACCAGCCCGCTGGTTCTGGCAAGAATGTGTTGTGAGGTCATTATTCAATGTGCCAGGCTCGGTATTGGTGTCTGTCCAATCTCCATGGTGCTCTCCGGAGCCACGTCTCCGGCGACATTGACAGGGTCCCTTGTTGTTCATAACGCTGAAGTGCTCGCCGCCATCGCGCTAGCTCAACTGGCAGTCAGAGGCACACCCTGTACCTACGCCAGCTGCAGCACCATAATGGACTTACGGTTCGGCGTCCCGGCCACCGGCGCTCCAGAGCACGGTATGATCAGCGCCGCACTCACCAGACTGGCCCACTACTACGAGCTGCCATGCCTGGTGGGCGGGGGGCTTTCCGACAGTAAACTGCCTGATTGTCAGGCGGCCTATGAATTTGCCCTGTCAGCCACTGTGGCGGCGTTGAGTGGGGCGCACTTTGTTTACGGGGCTGGCGCCCTGGAGTCCGGACTGACCTTCGACTACGCCAAGCTTATTATGGATTGCGAGCAGATCCGCAGAATTCAACACCTGCGAAGGGGTATGCCGATCAGCAGCGACGCCCTGGCCCTGGATGTCATCAAAACCGTTGGACCCGGGGGCGATTATTTGATCCGGCAGCATACCATCGACAATATGGGGACGCTCTCCCAGGCTGACCTTTTTGACAGAAGAAACAGATCCATGTGGATGAATAAGACAGGGGGGAAAGACCTTACAGAACGAGCATATGAGAAGGCCAACCACGTTCTGGCGACGCATGAACCGGCGCCACTGCCAGGGGGGGCGGCAGAGACAATGCGAAGGATCATAACCGAGTACGAGGCTGAACTGAAGCGGAAGGATGGTCTTGCGGCCAGTACCGGAAACACGCTGAAGTGAAGTGTGGGATACTCAGACTGGCTGAACATCTGGTAGAAACCAATACCACAGGAGACGGTCAATGGATGGCGTAACGAATCAACTGATGGCAGAAAGGAGAAAGCAGGCCATTACTACAGCGGTTGGCAATGTGTCGCTGAAATTTATGGAGTCGGCTGCCGGGGCGATACTTCGTGATGTGGAGGGTCGGGAGTACATTGATTTTGCCGGAGGCATCGGCACCATGAACGTGGGTCACAGCCATCCAAAGGTTGTGGCAGCGATTAAGGCGCAGGCTGAAAAACTTACCCATACCTGTTTCATGGTCAATCCTTATGCTTCGGCGGTTGAACTGGCTGAAAAGCTTTGCCGGTTGACACCCGGTGATTTTCCAAAAAAGGCAGTCTTTCTGAACAGCGGTGCCGAGGCTGTGGAAAACGCCGTGAAAGTCGCCCGCTATACCACCAAGCGCCAGGCAATTATTGTGTTTGACAATGGCTATCATGGCCGAACACTTCTGACCATGACAATGACCACAAAGGTCAACCCATTCAAGATGGGATTTGGTCCATTTGCGCCGGAGGTCTACCGGCTGCCATTTGCAGACACCTCCGGTCCAGAAAAACTCTACGATTCTTTTGTGAGGCAGATCAATCCAGAGTCTGTTGCAGCCGTAGTCGCTGAACCCGTGCAGGGCGAAGGGGGCTTTGTGGCACCTCCAAGCGGCTATTTTCAGGAAGTTTCCAGGATATGCCGCGACAACGGTATCCTGTTCATAATGGATGAGATTCAAAGCGGTATGGGACGTACAGGCCGGATGTTCGCCAGCGAACATTGGCAAATTGAACCAGACCTCATAGTGGTTGGCAAGAGCCTTGCCGCCGGCATGCCCCTGGCCGCAGTTGTAGGAAAGTCAGAGATCATGGATGCCGTGCATGTGGGAGGACTTGGCGGCACCTATGGTGGAAACCCGGTGGCTTGTGCCGCTGCACTGGCGGTGCTGGAGATTTTCGAATCGGAATCAATGTTGGAAAAATCCCGGGCCCTGGGCAACAAACTTAGATCTCGTTTTGAAAAATGGCAGAAAAAATACAGTCTCGTGGGTGATATCAGAGGACTGGGTGCCATGCTGGGATTTGAGCTGGTAAAAGGGCCCAACCGCGATCCAGCCACAGATGAAGCCAGAGAGCTTGTCAGCTACTGCAATGAAAATGGCCTGGTTCTTCTAGTCTGCGGCATCTACGGAAACGTTGTGCGCTGCCTGGCGCCTTTTGTCATTACGGACCAGCAACTCGAAAAGGGATTTTCGATACTAGAAGCAGGCCTGGAGCACATCCACCAGTAGGAACTCCTGATGAATCTGGGGGTAGAGGACAGTACAGGGACGACTGCAGAGATTCGAGCATCAGTCGGCCCCCAGAGTTCTTTGCAGGTCTTGTCACATTAACGGAAGAGGCTACCTGAGGGGGAATTGTCATGTTTGGGCAGTATGGCAGGATTTTGAAGATCAACGTAACCGACCAGAGCTATCACTTTGAGAACATTGAGGAAACTATTTACTCGGCTTACCTCGGCGGCAAAGGGCTGGCTTCCTATCTCCTTCATTTGTTCAATCCACCGGGCATCGATCCCTTACACCCGGACAACTGCCTGATCTTTTCCACAGGGCCATTTACCGGCAGCAAGATCTGGGGAGGATGTCGCTATGGTGTGTTCACAAAGTCACCGCAAACAGGGCTGTACGCTGAATCCTACTCGGGCGGCAAAGTGCCAGAGGCCATAGATGCTGCCGGCTATGACGCCATTATCATTCAAGGCAAGAGCGAACAACCGATTGTCCTGGAGATAAGCCCAGAGGCAGTTAAATTTCATGCTGCCGAGAATCTCTGGGGCAGGGAAACTTACGAGACCGAAGATGCGGTCTTGATCAGATACGGCAGCTCTGAAGGCCGGTATAGAAAGACAGGGGCCGTGGTTATTGGACCGGCAGCGGAAAATGGGGTCTGTTTTGGCGTAATAAAGAACGACCACTGGAGATCAGCCGGCAGAACAGGAGTGGGGACCGTCCTGGGGGCCAAGAAGGTGAAGGCCGTTGTCTTCAAGGGCGATCGAAAACGGCCACTTTATGACGAAGAAAAGGTCAGGGCCATAGCCAGGAAAATGGCTGCTGCCGCCAAAGACAACCCTGGAGTCCATGCTTATAAAGCCATGGGCACTTCCCAGCTGGTGAAGATTGTCAACAGCGCCAACGCCTTTCCCACCCGCTACTGGGCCGAGGGCAGGTTCGACAAATGGGAAAACATCAGTGCTGACGCCCTGCACAGCAGATGCGAAGTCAAGGCGAATGCCTGCCTCAGGTGCTTTATGGCTTGTGGCCGGATGACTACCGTCAAGCACGGTCGACACGCCGGGCTAAAACTGGAAGGGCCGGAATACGAGACCATATTTGCCTTCGGGGGGCTGTGTCTGGTTGACAGCATTGAAGAGATTGCCTATCTCAACGACCTTTGCGACAGGCTGGGTATGGACACTATCTCAGCAGGGAATTTGTGCGCCTTCACCATCGAGGCTCGCAAGAGAGCAAAGACAGACTATGAGATCGATTACGGGGACGTTGACGGTATTGCAAAACTGCTCACCATGATTGCCTACAGAGACGGCATAGGAGATATTCTTGCGAGAGGAATCAAGTATGCCGCAAGAGAATGGGCTCTCGAGGATATAGCAGTGCACGTGAAAGGGATGGAGCCTGCAGGTTATGACCCAAGAGTGCTCAAAGGAATGGGGCTGGCATTTGCCACCTCGGACCGCGGCGCCTGCCACTTGAGGACCACCTTCTATAAACCGGAGCTCAGTGGCATGATTGCCCCCGAGCAGATAGAAGGAAAAGCAGAGCTCCTGGTGGATTTTGAGGATCGTCTGACCATTTTCGATGCTCTGATTCTTTGCAGATTTTACCGAGATCTCTATCAATGGGAGATTCTGGGGGAGACTGTTCAGGCAGTCACTGGCCTGAGCCCCGACAAAGAAGCTCTTCGGGCCATTGCTGCGTCAATAGCCAATATCGTTCGACGATTCAACATCAGGGAAGGTCTGCAGCCTGAAGACGATTGGTTGCCCAAGAAGCTTTTCGAGAAGCTCGAGAAAACAGGCCAACAATTAAAGCGTGAAGAGCTGGCCTATATGCGAAAGGAATACTATCGACTTCGTGGTTGGAATGAAGACGGCATCCCTGCATGACTTGCAACAGCCTGGTCGTGTTGAAAGGTTAGATATGATCTTCAGAAAGAGTGACAGTAATTTGCCTGATTATGCCCTGGTTGAACGTCAACAAATGATCAGGGGCCTGGGATATGGTGACGAGGCAATAGACCGCCCTCAGATTGGAGTGGTGAGCAGTTGGGGTGAGATAAATCCTGCAGCTATTCATCTCGATCGAGTGGTAGCATCGGTTAAAGCTGGCATCTGGGCTGGGGGCGGAACGCCGAGAGAGTTTGTCATCAGCTCCATCTGCACCAGTATGGCTGGAAACGACAGCTACCACCTGCCACATAGAGACCTGGTTGCCAGCTACATTGAAACAGTGACCCTGACCAATCTCTTCGATGGACTGGTTCTCGTGCCGATCTGTGACGACGTCATTCCCGGCCACCTCATGGCGGCTGCTCGTTTGAACATACCGGCTGTGGTGCTCACCGGGGGATACATGCAGCTCAATCGTTTCGAAGGAAAAATTATAGATCCACTGGAGGTAGCCCCAGAGTACTATCGGGACTTCAAGGAAGCGAAGCTCAAAGAAGCGGAATTCTGCGAGATAAAAGAGAGGGGATGCCCGGGCATCGGGGCCTGCCCTGTAATGGGTACTGCCAATACAATGGCCGCAATGGTGGAAGCACTGGGGATGTCGCTGCCAGGAAACGCTACCGTGCCGGGTGCGGACTCGAGGCTGCAGCGGATGGCCTTTGCAGCCGGCCAACAGATCATGCGTCTGCTGCACAAGGACATAAGGCCTTCCGACGTGATGCCTCCTGAATCCTTTGACAATGCCATACGCGTTCTTATGGCCATTGGTGGTTCCACAAATGCAGTTTTGCACCTGCAGGCAATCGCTGCAGAATTAGATCTGCATATTGAACTGGATCGATTCAACAAGATCAGCAGATCAACACCATTTATCTGCGATGTTATGCCATCAGGTCCCGGCAAACATTTTCTCGCTGATCTGGATGAAGCCGGCGGCATTACTGCAGTAATGCGGGAACTGCAGCCGCTTCTCGAGACCCGGGTTATGACTGTAACAGGGCGGGTGATGAGGGAGAACCTGGAGAAGGTATCGGGCGGAGATGGCAAAATCATTCATTCACTAGACAAGCCCATTGATAATGAAGGAGGACTCATTTTTTTGAGGGGCAATCTGGCTCCGAAGGGGGCCCTTGTGAAAAAGGCTGCTGTGCCAACGGCAATGCTGCAACACCAGGGGGCGGCCAGGATATTCCCTGATGAGCAATCTGCCTGTGACGCTCTGATTGCCGACGGCATATCAGCAGGTGAGATCGTTGTAGTCAGATACGTCGGCCCGAAAGGCGATCCGGGGATGAGACTCTTGCAGCGTTTCCTCTGGATTCTTTCAGCGAAAGGATTGCAAGACCGGATTGCCTTCATAACTGATGGCAGGTTATCGGGAACGAACAGGGGTTGTGCAGTGGCTCACATCGCTCCGGAAGCTGCAGAAGGCGGTCCTCTGGCTGTGCTTCAGGACGGCGACATCGTTGAGATCGACATCCCTAATGAGAAGCTGAATGTGTTGATTTCTCCTGAAGAAATGACGAGAAGACTCGAGCTCTGGACTCCTCCACAGAAAAAGATAGCCAGAGGCTATCTGGGAATCTATTCGAGATTAGCCAAATCAGCCGACAGGGGCGCTGCCCTGGACTACTGAAGGGAGCAAACCCGAAGAGCGACGCAACCCGAGGTCGAGAAAAAAAGCATTGCGCGTGCACACCAGTTCGCCAGTATTCATGCCATATGGGCATGCACCTGGGGAGATCATTGTTGCAGGTTTTTCTTCGAGGCGAGTAGGGTGTGGCGGGTTGAGAACAGGGCCGGAGAGGAGGTGCAGGCAATATCAGGCCCGGCTGAGAACAAAAAGCTTGCCGAAAGAACCCCAGCAAGTGAGTCGATAGGGTGATTTTGCCGAAAATGGCAACTATTTTGCCCACTTATTGCAAGTACTTCTGAGGAGCACAAGGAGGTTATCATGTCTACACGGGTGAGAAAAAAAGGCTCAGCGTTTAGAATTTTCGTGACCGGGATCATTCTGGTGGTCGGATGTGCTCTTGTGGCAGCTCCTGCTTTTGCCAAAGGCAAATACAGGACCTACAAAGAATACGTGGCTTCCCTGCCGAAAGGATGTGAGCCGGTGCCGCAAGAATGCTTTGAAAAAGCCGTGGCAGGCAAGACATTTGCCATGTACGACTGGGCTGCCTGGTGGCCTGAAGAATTATACAAGGATTTTGAGAAGGAATTTGGAATCAAGATTGTCAGAGACAACTACCCGAATCTCGATGAAGCTCTGGCAAAATTTCGCTTGAATCCAAAAACGGCCTATGACTATTGGCTCACAAATCCGAAATCACTCTGGTACATGAGAAACTGGAACATTCTGGAAAAAATAAATCATGACTGGATACCAAATGTGAACCGTTATCTGGCGAAGGATATCAAGAATGCCAGCTGGGATCCAGGCTATAACTACTCGGTGTTGACTACACTCGGCTACGACGCATATGTGATAAATACTAATTTTATCAACAAGAATGATCCTCGTATTCCCTCCTGGAAATTTCTTTTTGAAGGATGGGATGTATACAAAGACAAGCTGATCATGCGCAACGAAATGAACCGGGTTATTGGCAACACACTGAAATACCTGGGTTATTCACTCAATTCAACAAATCCGCAGGAATTGAAACAAGCAGAAGAAGCTCTTCTCCGTCTGAAACCTCACATAATGGCTTTTGATTCCTGGCCCAAGAGAGCGGTTATGGCCCAGGAAGTCTGGATCATTGAAGGGGTGGTTCACGATTATCAGACCCTGGGCAATCTGATAGGACCCAAGAACCCCTTCTACGTTGCCTATCCCCCCAATGGCTGCCTGCTCTCACCCATGCTGATTGTAATTCCCAAAGGAGGCAGCAATCCAGCAGCAACTCACCTGTTCATTAACTATCTTTATCGGCCCGAGAATTTTGCCAAACTGATCAATACAGTCGCTTACGGTCATGGCCATGCCGCAATTGACAGTCTTCTCACTGCTCAAGTGAAGGTCTGGATGACGCCTCCGAAGGGATACAGAGAAAAATGTGAAGTCCTCTCTCCACAAGCTTTCACGGGAGAGGGTGAAAAGCTGCGGGCGAAGATCTGGGAAAAACTGAAATAGCTGGAACGAAATGGCGGGGAGGGCACAAGGCTCTCCCGCCAGATGATGGGCGGTCTTTGCCCGGATGTTTCATGTAGCACGCCACGGCCTGAGAACGGCAGCGGATCTGGACGTCCTCCTGGTCACCTCGAATCTTGCTCCTACGAACTGTGTCCAATATATCTAGAGTGCAGTTCCACTGTGGAAGGGGGCGGCATTGCCATGGAACATCTATTTTCACCAGCTCAAAGCAGCCGGGTTGGTGAAATACTGGATCAAGGCTGCGGGCCCAAATTGGCAGGTGAATATCATCGCCCTCTGTGACCACAGCAACCGTATCATGGAAGCAAAGATCTTCTGTAATCAGGGCGAATTGGATGTCATCTCCTGAAGCGGCCTCCAGGACCAAGAAAGGACAGGGAAAAAAGTGAAATTGTTTCTCAGAAGAAAAGTCAATTTTCTTATTCTGCCGACATTGGGACCAATTTCACTCTGGATTGCTCTCTTTGTGTTTGCGCCGGTAGTGGTAATCATTTATCTGAGCTTTCTGGCAACAGGTCCTTCTGGTGAGATCACCTCCAGGTTCAGTCTGGGCAATTACTGGTTCCTGTTTGTCGGTGGCGGAGGATACGGCATAGCCGTTCTCCGGTCGCTCTTCTACGCTTTCATTACGAACATGGTATGTCTATGTATAGGTTATCCTATGGCCTATTGGATTGCGAGACACGGAGGCAGATTCAAGCCACTTCTGCTGTTCCTGGTAATTGTTCCTTCCTGGAGCTGTTATGTAGTCAGAATTTATGCCCTGAAGCAACTGGTGGGCTATCCTGGCATCCTGAACGATTTTCTCCTCAAATTTGCTTTGATTTCATCTCCAATAAACGTACTTTACACCCCCACCGCAGTAGTAGTGGGCCTGATTTACATATGGCTCCCTTTTATGGTCCTGCCAATTTATGCATCACTGGAGGGTATTGACCCCGCTCTGCTGGAAGCGTCTCTGGACCTGGGGGCAACCCCTGTATCACGATTCTTGACAGTAACTCTTCCTTTAACCAAGGGAGGGATATTCGGAGGCACCATTCTGACCTTCATTCCCGCTCTCGGTGACTGGCTTGTGCCACTCATAATCGGCGGCAACAAAGTGTGGATGGCAGGTAATCTGATCGAGCATTACTTTGTAGTCAGAGGAAATCTCGCCATTGGCGCCAGTATGGCTGTGGTGTTAACAGCCACCGTAGTCCTGCTTATCTACATGTTCATGAAGCTGGGTGGAGAAGAGGCAGTGGAGAGGATTGTATGAAGCCTCCAAGATTTTTCAAGATAGATATGGTACTGGCTATGGTTGGCTATCTATTTCTATGGGGACCCATCATCGTTCTTTGCATTTTCGCCTTTAACACCAGTCCCTTTGGCGTGAAGTGGGAGTCGTTAACTCTAAAATGGTTCAGAGAGCTTTTTCATACTCCTGCTTTGTTGCAGTCAGTTCTAAGAAGTCTATTGATAGCCAGCGTAACAACTGTAGTAGCTACCATCATTGGGACAATAGCGGGGTATGGTTTATACAAGTATAAATTTACGGGGAGACGTGTTCTGAGAATATCTATCCTGCTGCCCATCACAATTCCTTATGTGATTATGGCAGGGGCTCTGCTCGTCTACTTTACCAAGATTGCCCATATTCCTCTCGGTTATCTGGCTATTATCATAGCCCATATCAGTTTCAGTGCACCACTGGCTGTATTTGTTACCCTGGGCAGGATGCAGAGAATAGACTGGAGTCTAGAGGAGGCGTCTACGGACCTGGGGGCGGATAGACTTACAACGTGGAGAAAGATAACAATACCTCTCCTGCTTCCAGCTATTTTCGCCTCGGCTACGCTTATCTTCCCATGGTCGTTTAACGATTTTACTGTGACCTATTTTGTTGCTGGGGTTGGTACTACCACGTTGCCACTCTATCTTTATTCAATGTTACAGTATTCTCTGAAACCTGTGATCATCAATGCGATCAGTCTAATTTTCATAATAACGCCAACCATCCTTATTTTCCTGATATCTTTTCTGCAGAGACAGAAACAAGCATAAAGGTGGAAGATTATGGAGGATAAAGAGAATATCTCCTGCGTCGAACTGAGGAATCTGGTCAAGAGGTTCGCCGGTATCACTGCTGTGGATCACATTAATCTTGAAGTAAGACATGGAGAAGTGTTTTCTCTGCTGGGGCCTAGCGGCTGTGGCAAGACCACGACACTGAGAATAATTGCCGGGCTGGAAACCATGGATGAAGGTGAGGTCTTGATAGACGGGAAGGTAATCAATGACGTGCCACCTTACAAGAGAGATTGCAATCTGGTATTTCAGAATCTTGCCCTTTTTCCCCACATGACCCTGGAAGAAAATATAGCGTATGGACTGGAAAGGAAGGGTCTAGCCCAGGACAAGATAAGAAAAAAAGTGGGGGAAATGTTGGAGCTGGTGCAGCTCACCGGGATGGAGAAGCGCTATCCAGCACAACTCAGCGGCGGACAACAGCAGCGGATTGCCCTGGCAAGGTCTCTGGTCTTGAGGCCAAAAATCTTGCTCCTGGATGAGCCATTGGCTGCCCTGGACAGGAAACTGAGAAAGGATATGCAGGGAGAACTCAAGCGAATACAACAGGAAATCGGCACAACCTTTTTTTATGTTACCCATGACCAGAAGGTTGCTCTTGCCATTTCCGACACAATAGCAGTCATGCAGGCGGGAAAGCTCGAGCAGATTGGCATTCCCGAGGAAATCTATGGTGCTCCCAGGACGAGATTTGTTGCTGATTTTATGGGTGTTACCAATATCTTCCTGGGAAAGGTAATTGCCAGGGGCGGCAGAGAAATACAACTGGAAACCGAAAGCGGTTTGACAGTTACTGCTCTCATTGACGAGGAATCAGACAGTGATGATATCGTCGGCATCTGTGTTCATCCTGAAAGAGTGAACGTTTTGCCAGCCGGGACTGCTGGCAAGGTTGATAATGCATTCAGGGGCAGAATTATCGAGATGATCTATCAGGGAAATTTTGTTGAGATGAAGATTTGCCTGTCAAACAGCAGGAGCGAGGAGACTGTTACCGCTCACCTGGACGCCAGGTTGGTCGAAAAGTATAATCATCGTGTAGGCGAAGAAACAACCGTACACTGGGATCGGGAAAGCAGCACTACCTTGCAGGGATAACCAAATTATGCAAGCCGCTTCGTCCTGTTGCCGATATCTTTGGTGACAGTCGCCAGTTAGAGCTCTTCCTCAATGGGAGCAAGCCACACTTGAAAATCAACAGTCTCCTCGAAATCTCAATGAATGCAGTGAGGGCGCAGATCTGGATTGCGCATCATCACTGTGTTCCTGCCTGCCTATTATAAATTTCGGGAAAAATTGCCCCAGAGCCAGGCGCCGGAGTCCCAGCTTGTTGCAGTTAAACCCGGGCAACCGGGAAATACCCGGCAAGTCTCCGACCTGAAACCAGCAAGCCAGGTGCTGGCCCACCTATTTGGCCCTCTTTCCAGGGAAGGTTCTGGTTGAGGACGTTGATCTGGCACTGCTCCCTCGCAAAGATCAGCTCGGCTGGTCAAGGGAAAAAAACTATGAAGCCCTGCAAACCGAAAGGGTGGATCTTGTGAATCTGAAAACTGCTTCCCCACTTCTTCGTTTTGAAATCATTCGCACAGGCCTTCTCATCAATGAGGAGAGTGGTCACAAAGAAAACGAATTCGAGCATGCCGCACTGAGCGAGCAGCGGCACGCCATGTATCTTCGCAAGAAACAGGCCAGGATACTCGAGCAGAGGCCGCAGAGATGGTCTTGAAGCCTTTCACATCCTGGCCGATCGGTTGCTGGGGACTCGGGTGTCTAATGCCAGTTGCCGAGCTGCTGATTTATCCGGGCAAGCTCAGCTTCCAAGCTCTTTATCTGCTCCTGCTGGGCAATGATGTGAAGGGTGAGTTCTTCGATCTTTCTAAGGAGCCGCATTTGAAACTGGCCGATGTTAAGGCCTTGCTCCTTTATTTGACTGGTGCTGGGGACGTCCGGAAGGTGCTTTTCTCTCTTGATATATTCGCGCAACTCATCTAGCGAGATGAGGCGATATCCCTCCTCGAATACGTAGTCCGGGACGTTCAACGTTGTTCCATCGTCAATGAAGCTGCCGCCAGTCACTCGAATATCTCCACCGGAAACCTCGAGTTTGCTGGAAGGGTTCGTTGTGCCAATGCCAACATCTCCGTCTATGTAGGCATCTGCTTTTATTGTGACCCAGCCCTGAAATTCACCATTCTTGGCGGAGATGTTCAAGTGTCCTAACAGGTTATCGTTCGAATCAGTTTGTAGGAAATCGAGATATTCAACAGGGCTCAAGATGTAGACGCGACCCTGGGCTCCTCCTGGAATCAACTTGATCATTCTTCGAGCCGGATCCCCAACCAGCCCCTGTGCCTTGATAGTCAACCTTACGGTTGGAGTGTCAGTACCGATGCCCACATTGCCGCCGCTTTGCACCTTCATTAACACAGTGTCTTCTGAATCTTTTACCTGAAAGGAAGAGGTGTCATCTTTGTCCGGCAGTTTCACCTCCATATCACCAGCCAGAGACTGTCCTGAAAAGATCAAAGTCATTGCAAGAAAAAAAGCAGCCAGCGCATAGGTTCTGCATGATTTCATGAGCCATTCCTCCACTTTTCGAGCAGTTCCTGCCAAGAGTCGTTTATTGTTGGCTGATATTTATAGTATTTTTCATCAGCCTTCAATGAAGTCCAGATGTGACGATTATGGTGCCCCGGCTTCTCAGGAGTTTGGTGCCACAAGCCGTCATATTATGATCCCGGGTCATCCTTTGAGCTGGCTATGGACATCCAGGTGCTGAATGTACTCTTGATAAGGAGTCAACCCTGTATGAGTACTGACTCAATGCGACAACAAGGGCATTATGATGCCCGGGATGCTTGCCCCGCAGAAATAAATGCCTCCATCTCCCCAGATGAATGTCCCCCCGCTTTCCGTGTATAGATGCCCAGTGTGCCTGATTTTTCCACTTGCCATGTTCAAAACACCCCCATTCTTGATAGTGATATCCTGGCAGTGCAAATCCAGTGAGACATTATTCAGGGTCATGGTAACTCCGGCACCCACGGTGATTCCATTTGCAAAGGATAAGGTGGGAACCATGGCGAAAAAGGTTGAGAACATACCGATGGTCAATGCGAGTACAAACCGGTTTCTCATGAGATTACCTCCTTTGAAGGAAATAAACTGTCGAGCACTCGCGTTTGATAGAAGAAAGTATCGGATGATAGAGTGCTGTGTCAACCACTCATAATCGCAATATCTGGCTGCGCCGCAGGACCACGATTTGAGAGTGTTCAATACTCCTTGCGGTTCATCCAGGAGGCATTTGTCGCCCAGCCTCCGGGCGGCACTATTTTGCCTGGCGTCACCAGAGGCTCTGTGCTCCAGCCTGCTCGCCACCGGGGCCTCGAGGTGGCGGGCCGGCCGATCTCCATCGAAAGGGTCGTTGACGGTTGTAAGTATTGAGGCTCCAAAAGAAATGTTTGCCACTGGCACTGCCGCAGTTATTTCACCCGTGGGCCTGATCTGCTATCAGGGGAAGGATTTCCGGGTGGCAGACGGCCAGACAGGTGAGCTGCCGAAGAAGTTCCACCGTGAAATCACCGGCATCCAGTACGGCCGCCGGGAGGATCATTTCGGCTGGAAGCTTCGCGCTTGGCGTGAAGCATTTCATAAGCGGGCACAGGGGAAACAGCTCTTCCGCTCATGCCATAACATAAACTATGACCGCTACGGGTGTCTTTGCCGCCACCCTTGAACTGAGACCCGTAACTCCCAGTACTAAGTCTCCCTGCAGCCGTAGTTGGCATCTAAGAGCCCACCGGGTGGGCCGCGAACGGTCAACTCGGCATTCCCATGGCGCGAAGCACCGAGGCTTGGCGTGTCTGCCGGGGTGATCTGTTGACCTTTTACTTTCTGTAGGCTGGTCTCAAACCCTTCAACATAGGGTAGTGCTTGCAGTTAAGGGTCTTGAACTCTGCATTCTCGGCTTCAGCGGTAGCTGCCAAAATGGCGTCTGCAAGCCCGACACCGTGCGATTTGCCATAATCTCGCTTGTAGAGACCTCCAGCCTTGGCGATCTTGGCACTAACGGGGACGACACGAAAGAGCGAGACGAAATTGTCCAGAACAGCTCGTTCTGCATCACCTTTCACTCCAGCGTACAACTCCGCAACGACGATTGACGAGAGGATGATCCGATCAGAGTTGGTGTTGATAAAGGCGACTGCTTTGCGGCGGCCGCGCAAGAAATCAACCAGAACATCGGTGTCGAGAAGGATTGGCCGCGGCATGATCAGTTCCTGTCCCATTCAGCGCGCGCTGCCTCGAAGTCTGGAAGATCCCTACGGTCCTTCCAGATTCCTGCAGCCTGGCGCAACACCGCCTCCCTTCGACCGCGGCCCTCTTGATCGATGAGGCGATCAATGGCTTCCCGAATAAGTTCGCTTTGCTTCTTGCCGACTGCCTTGGCGAGAGCACTCAGTTGATCACGTTGACGCTCTGTCAGGTATATCTGTGTTCGTACCATACCACACCTCATGTACTGTATACATCAGCATTATACATCATCAATGCTCTCTGTCAAGGCTGATAGCAAGTTGTGCGGCGAATTCTTTGCAACAACGATGTGTTCAGCCACAGGCAGCTACCCTGTTTGTCTGTAGCTTGCGGTGAAAGGTTAGCCGTTCCTTTGCAGCCCCCCGGGCGCCCCGAAAAAAATAACCCCTCGCCAGGAGGGGTCAGGTGGTTGATTCATATTTCTGGTGGGCCGTGAAGGAATCGAACCTTCAACCTACTGATTAAGAGTCAGTTGCTCTGCCTAGTTGAGCTAACGGCCCGGCTGTACATTCAGATGAGCGGGCAGATTATTTTGTCGCGCCCAAAAAACTGGCGCGCCCGGTAGGATTCGAACCTACGACCTGCGGATTCGAAGTCCGACGCTCTATCCGGGCTGAGCTACGGGCGCATAGCAATTCCATATATGTGGTAGCCAATGAAATGTCAAGGCATTTTTCGTAAGTAGAGTTTACCTTGACCTGCATTGACTGGCTTGTTAGCTTTTGTCAGGTGTGCAGGGCTTCAGTGACCGTGTGATGGAAGCGCCGATTTCAGATGGGAGCCCTGCACCTGGAACTGCGGGCACACATTGCAGTCCCTCAACAGGGGGTTCCTGATGTACAGGGCAAAACATTGCTGCCAGGGCCAGGAAGGTGTTTCCCGGTGCATGGCAGCGGGGAGGAGCGTCAATGAAACTTCAGGGCAGGAAGCTCTTTCTCCTGGTGGAGGACCTCTATCAGGAGCTGGAGGTCTGGTATCCTCTACTGCGCATGCGGGAGGAGGGTGCCGAGGTAGTAGTGGCAGGCACTGAGGCTGGGGTGACCTACAAGAGCAAGACCGGCTACCCGGTAACTGCAGACATAGCCACCCGGGATGTG
>JAFDGZ010000006.1 GCA_019309045.1 Deltaproteobacteria bacterium
TTTCTGAAAGAGCAGAGGTCCGGGTGTAATGTCCAGCATCATCAGGGCGCCGAGCATAACAGCGGTTGCGCCCCCCCCTGGGATCCCTAGAGTGAGTAGCGGCAAGAGGGCTCCGCCGCTGGCAGCGTTGTTGGCAGCTTCAGGACAGGCGACTCCCCTGATGTCACCCTTGCCAAAGGTTTCAGGATTCTTGGCCAACCGCTTTTCGATGTCATAGGAGAGGAAGGAGGCCAGAGTTGCCCCGGCACCAGGCAGCACACCCACAAAGAAACCGATAATTGTGCCTCGCAGAATCGAACCCAGACTGAACAAGAACTCTTTGAAAGAGATCCACAGGCTCTTCGGTTTGATGACTTGTCCTCTAGCGCCAGATCTGAGCTCTTCTGCAACGATGATCACCTCAGAAATGGCAAACATGCCTATGGCCACGACTATGAAGTCTATGCCGTCTTGAAGAAAGGGATTGCCAAAAGTGAAGCGTGGTGCTCCTGAAACAATGTCAATACCAACCGTAGCCATCATCAGGCCAAATACAGTGGCCATAATGGCTCTCACCACAGATCTGCCAGTCAAACTCGCCACAGTGCAGAGGCCGAAGGCAAATAAAGAAAAAAACTCAGCAGGGCCAAATCGGAGGGCAATTCGGGCTACAGGTTCTCCAATAAAGGTGAGAGCAACCACGCTGAAGGTGCCCGCAATAAATGAGCCAATTGCAGATACGGCCAGGGCCGACCCAGCACGACCCTGCAGTGCCATCTTGTAGCCGTCTATGGTGGTAACTACCGAGGCAGATTCGCCGGGGATATTTACCAGAATGGAAGTGGTAGAGCCGCCATACATGGCGCCGTAGTAGACCGCAGCCAGCATGATCATCGCCGATGTGGAAGGCATGCTGAACACCATGGGTAGAAGGATGGCAATTGTTCCCGTGGGGCCCAACCCTGGAAGCACACCCACCACCGTGCCCACCAGACAACCAACGAAGGCAATTACAATATTAAAGGGCGTGAAGGCGACGCCAAGTCCGTAGAGCAGATTATGAAACATGTACCATCACCTTATTATTCCTTCAAATATGCCCATGGGCAACCTGATCTGCAGTCCTTTGCTGAAGGTGAGGTAAATGGCAATGGTAAACACCACTGCCACGGAAATCCCCAGGTACCAGCGGCGCTCGCCCAACAGAAAGATGAGAGCGCTCAACAATACTATGCTGCATAATATGAAGCCCAGGTAGGGAAGAAGGAACACATAGGCTATGAGGAGCGCCCACATGAAGTAGAACTGCCATCTGTTGAGCAGCCGTTGCCAGAGACTCTCACCGGGGGTCTCCTGTTCTGCTCCTCTGTCGTCACCTGGAAAGATTAACAACCAGAGAGCTCCCAATCCCATAATCAGGCCCAGAATAGTCGGGAAGACGGACGGGCCTGGCACTCCCGGCACATTGTAAAACGGCGGCAAATCCAGACCCGTCCGAATATAGCCAAGCACTCCCACAATTATTACTAGAGCTTCGAGGCGGGTTCTAGTGAGTATTTTTCTGTTTTTCATCAGTCGCTCAGGATTTGCTGATGGTAAGCACCTGGGTTACTTCACAAAGCCCAGCTCCTTCAGAAGGGTCTTATAGCGTTGGTACTCATCTTTGACAAAACTGGCAAAGTCATCGCCAAACTTGACGACAGGTTCCCAGCCAAGTTTTTGCCGCTCACTATTCCACTCCGGCGTTGCCACCATCTTTTTGATGGTCGCCACCCAGAACTCTTTGGCCTCTTTTGACACTCCAGGTGCCATGTAGAGGCCGCGCCAGATGTTGAACACCACATCCACTCCCTGCTCACGAGCAGTGGCTAAATCAGGGAAAGCTTTCAACCTGTTTTCAGACAGCACCGCAAGCACGCGCACTTTGCCGGCTTCCAATTGCCCAGCCACCTCCGAGAGGTCGAGTGAGCCCACCTCAACATGGCCGCCAAGAAGAGAGGCCAGAGCTTCACCTCCACCCTGATAGGGCACATAGGAGATCTTCAATGGGTCCACGCCAATTTCTTTGGCCAGCAAGGCAACCTTGATGTGATCCATACCGCCGGGTGCAGAACCGCCGGCAAAAGTCACCGACTTGGGGTCCGCCTTCAATGCCTTGACCAGATCAGCAAGCGTCTTGAACTTTGAGTCGGCCCGTACCACATAGCCTCCGAATTCGCTTGCCACCTGTGCCAGCGGCGTAATGTCATCGTAGGTGTAGGGAGTTCTCTTGATGGCCATGCTGAAGGTGAGCGCATTCGAGGCTGCTACCAGCAAATTGTTGTCTCCCCGCCGTTTCTTTACCACATAGGCAATGGCAACTGAACCGCTGCCCCCTGGCATATTGGCAACATAGGCCGGCTGTTTGATCAAGGCTGTCTTTTGCAGCACTCGGGCTGATGTTCGACAAATAGTATCCCAACCGCCTCCTGGATTGGCAGGGGCGATAAATTCAATGGCCTCTTTGGGCTCCCAGGCAACAGCGAGTGATGCTTGCACTGCCACCAAAAAGCCGATCAACACCGCCACAAACACTGTCAGCAAGGCAACTCGTTTCATTTGAAACCTCCTTTCATTCTCAGGTGATGTTTCCTTTACTTCCCTGAACTCCTGCACACGCCACCTTATTACCTCAAGGCGAGGCGACCACGAGCTCTCCTCGCACCATTTCCACACCACACTCTCTCAGGGCGAAGATACCACCGAACCGTTGACTTTCATACGGTTGATTTCTTCTTCCGATATTCCCAGGGACCTGAGTAAATCCAGGCTTCCCTGCCCCACATCCGGAGGATCGCTGCGCAGACCAAAATCGTATTTGCCTATGCGCAGAGGTATCTTAGGAAGTTTGGCTGTCCTGCCGCCAGGAAGATTTGTCTGCAGCAGGCCGCCACTCTCATTGAGGTGTGGATCATCGAAGAGTTCTTCAGGCCTGGCCACGGGTGCAAAGGGTATTGCAGCTTTCTCGCACATTTGCAAGATTTGTTCATGGTCCATGCCGTTGAACAGCTCCTGCAGTTTGGCGATCAGCATTTGCCTCTGGGCAATTCTGTCGTTGTTGGTGGCAAGACTCTCATCATTTTTCAATGAATAGAGTTGAAAGGTCTCACAGAACCGCCTCCACTGTTCATCACTGGTAATGCCCACAAATACCTCTTTACCGTCTCTGGACTGAAAGCGATCGTAAACCGCCCAGGAGCTCACTCTCTCAGGCATGGGCGAAGCTGGCTCACCTGTCACTGCTGCATAAGCCATATGCTGACCCATGAGAAATGCAGTAGCTTCATAAAGAGAGGCGATAATGAACTGGCCTCGTCCGGTCTTCTCTCTTTCGTAAAGTGCTGTGAGAATTCCAACCACCCCGTAAGTCCCACCTAGAATATCGGTTACTGAAGCGCCCACCCGAAACGGCCGACCTCCAGGGCCGGTCATATAAGCGAGGCCACTCATCATTTGCACGACTTCATCGAGAGCAGGGCGATTTTCATAGGGCCCGGGCATGAACCCTTTGAGTGAGCAGTAGATTATGCGGCTGTTGATCTGGGCTACCTCTCTGTAGCTGAATCCCAGGCGGTCAACAGCCCCAGGACCAAAGTTTTCGATCAAGACGTCGGAGTGAGCAATCAGTTTTCTCAGGACTTTCTTGCCGCTGTCTGCTTTGAGATCCAGTGCCAGGCTCTTTTTGTTGCGATTCAAGAACGGGAAAAAACCTCGGCCGAAACCAGTAAGCCTCCGAGTGTTGTCACCATTCGGGGCCCTTTCTATCTTGATTACTTCAGCCCCCATATCTGCCAGGATCAAGCCGCAGGTTGGCCCCATAACCGTATGTCCCAGTTCCAGCACGCGTATTCCCTCCAGGGGCAGCGCCTTTTGCTCTCGCTTCATGTTACAGTTTCTCTCCTTCCATTTGCCCAAAGGGCCTCCAGGAGCCCAGTTCCCTTTTACAGCAGCCAGAGCATCAATTTATGGTTTGTACCCCAGTTGGCCAGACAACTGCTGGGCAGCTTTCTTCAGGAGCGCCAGGCTCGTTGCACACTGATTGGCGGAGAACCGTTGAATTGGCCCCGCTATGGAGAGAGCAGCGCACAGCCGTTTACCATAATCGAAGACAGGCACTGCCAGGGCCGCAACCTCAGATACTCGTTCGCCAACACTGAAGGCATACCCTCGAGTGCGGATTGTTTGCAGCTCCACGCCCAGTACTTTGGCATCAGTAATGGTATTTGGTGTGAATCTCTCCAGGGAATCTTGCCTGAGGACTTCCTGCCTGATTTCTTCGGGTCCAAAAGCAAGCAATACTTTGCCGCTCGCCCCAGCATGGAGCGCCAGCGACTGTCCTACAATCTCGGAGGCGTAACGTACGGGATGCTGTCCTTCCTCCCGGGCAACGCATCGCCTCTGCCAACCATCCAGCACATAGAGCGCTGAGGTCTCACCTGTGCTGCAAGCCAGGGCCCGCAAGAGAGGCCTGGCCAAAGAAATCAGAGGATTATGCTTTTCATACGCCTTTGCCAGGGAAAGAACTTTACCACCCAGACTGTATTTTCCGGTTGCAGAATCATGGGTGAGATACGACTTTGACACCAGCGTACCGCACAGCCGGATGATCCTGCTCTTGTTCAGTCCAGTGAGGGTGCTGATCTCTTTGAGCGTCAATGAAGCATGGGTTTCGAGACACTCCATGATAGTCAGCGCCTTGACCACAGCTGCAATGTGTCTCTCGGACTCTTTCATTGCCTGTTTCACTCGTCAGCAGATTTTCTGCATTTTCCTGAGCACCCGGCTCATATGCCCGGCAAGGGGTCTGGCTAACATCTCTTCCAGCAGTTCGCTGAGTCGGCAGATTCTCTGCAAATCCACCCCTGTGGGAACGCCTGCAGCTTCAAACATATGCACTGCATCTTCAGTAGGCACATTACCGCCAGCCCCATCCACGAAAGGGCAGCCACCCAGGCCGCCAACACAGACGTCGAAGAGGCGTATGCCTTCTTCATAGGCAGCCAGAGTGTTTACCAGGCCCAGTCCTCTGGTGTTGTGCAAATGCAGTGAAATGGTTATCTCAGGAAACTCACCCTGTATCCTGCGCAGCAAGCTTCGAATCTGCCTGGGGCCAGCCATTCCCGTGGTGTCGGCCAGGTTTATCTCGCTGGCTCCGGAAGCGGCCAGATACTCTGCAGTGGCCAGCACCGTGTCCTCAGAAATCTCGCCCTCATAGACGCAGCCGAAAGCGCACTGTATTCCCGCCCTCACGCTCAGGCCGGTTTCCCTTGCTTCTCTGATGAGAGCCGTCATTTCTGCCAGTGCAGTCTTCGCTGGCCGGCCAACATTTTTCCTGCTGTGGCTGTCGCTGGCAGACACTGACATGCTCAGGTGCGCCAGACCACACTTTTGCGCTCTCTCTAGACCTTTTGCATTCAGTACGAGTGCCGTCAGCACCACATCTTCAGGGACGTTAGTCAACACCCTGACCAGTTCGTCAGTGTTCGCCATTTGCGGCACGAGTCTAGGATGAACGAATGAGCCAACCTGGATTCTTTTTATCCCTGAATCAACGAGTTGCCGGAAAATGCGGACTTTTTCGTCCAGCGAAAAAATGCGACTCTCGTTCTGGAGTCCGTCGCGTAGTGTTTCATCTTCTAGGGTGAGCAGCATCTGGGGCCTTGTTGTAAGAAGGTTGCATAAAATTCTATTAGATAGAATAATATTCTATCTTGGTTACCATTATAAGGCTCCGATGTCAAGTCGCAAAGCACTCTCTATAGGAGTCTGTTCAAGGGCCCCGGCCTGCCGCATCCTATCCACCCTGCATCGAGGCGACCCGGCCAAGCTGTCTTTCAGAAAAGCATCGTTGGGGTCAGTTGGCATTAGACCTTGTTATTGAGGCAATATTCTTAAATAATAGTAGAAAACAATATAAGTAAAACCCGAAAATGATGAACCGACAAGGTTGGCTTTCCCTTTATGAATCAGGAGGAAAACTCATGCGTGCCACTGTTCTCGCTGTCCTGGTGAGTGTTCTGCTAGCAAGCCCCAGCTTTGCCGCTGATGGGGTAGTAAGCCTCAGGAGCAGTTACGATGTCAAGACAACAGCTGATAGATTGGAGAAGATCCTCCAGGAGAAGGGCATGACTGTCTTCATTAGAATTGATCATGCCAAGGCGGCAAGCAAGGTGGGCAAAGATCTTCGCCCTACAGAACTCATTATATTTGGCAACCCCAAGGTGGGCACCTCCCTGATGCTTTGCAGCCAAACAGCTGGCATCGATCTTCCTCTAAAAGCCCTGATCTGGCAGGATCAAATCGGTCAGGTGTGGCTGTCGTACAATGATCCCAATTATCTTGTCTGGCGCCATCATATGAAAGGCTGCCAGGAGGTGATAAACAAGATAACCTCCGCCTTGCAAAACTTCGCCACTGCCGCTGCCAGTCCTTGAGTCTTCCAGACGAGTCCTGGCAATATCAGCTGGCGAACCTCAAATCGCTGCTTGCGTCGTAAAAGACATTGGCAGGCTGCTCACCGGCCAGCACAAGGCGATAGCTGTCAACCATTATGCCGGCGATGATCTGATTTGTCATAATGACGGAGGGCTCTGGCCGGTATATACACGACTCTCGCAACCGTCTGAATGAAGAGATCTGTCTTTCCGCAACAATCTCTTGCAGACCCAGAAGCTCAGCAGGGGTACCATCATTGCTGCCGGGGCTGTAGACAATGACCTGGCCTGCAGCCACGTTGCTGCCGCCGCTCACCAGCATCTTTCCCGTAAGCTGACACAGTTCGCTTATAACAATTCTGCTTTCAAAATTGTCCACACAGTCGAAGACCACATCAAACCCAGAGATGTCACTGTCCCTGCTCAGATAGTCCACCACAGCTACCGCCTCTGTGGTGAACATAGAATTGAGTCGCCTGGCAAGGATTTCAGCTTTGTTGGAACCAACGCCGGCATGCAATAGCACCTGTCTGTTGAGGTTGGTTACTTCCACCACATCGGGATCAATAAAGGTAATGTGTCGAAAACCAGAAAATCCCAGGGCAAGGCCGACAAAGTTCCCGAGCGCTCCCGCCCCTACCACACAGATCTTCTTGGTGGCACTGTCGATGACCACCTGCTTGCTCTTGTAAGAAACGACTTCACTGGGTACTGGCCATCCCAGCAAAACGTTCTTGGTATCTTCCAATGCCAGACCAGCAGCAATTATCCCCAGAATGCCGTCATGCACACATTCTCCCGGCAGCTGTCTGGCACAGACGATCTCTTCGAGCTCCTGCCACTCGCGCCCTTTCCTGTAGGTGAATACCTTGCAGCCCTGCTCATTGTTTTTCTGGTAGCAGAAGGCCCTGACAAGTGGAACGTCATCCTGGTAGGCTCTGTTGAGCATCAGCTTGTTGGCAAGGCCAAACTGACTCAGATCAACTATTAGCTGGCAGTCACGAAAAATATCGTCCCACATGGGATGCGTGTAGAATCCCTCGACATGCGTCAATCTCAGCTTGGGATTCAGCTGACTTGCCGCGTCTGCGAGCCCCTCGTGCAACCATGGAGCAATCACCACCAGGTTACAGATGCCAAGAGCTGCAGCGGCCAGCAAGTAGTGAGAGGCGAGGTAGTCGGAATCGCCAACAACACCTATCTTGGCGCGCTCGAGAACACTCTGATTCCAACCCGGAATCCGCAGCTGTCTGTCCAGTCTATCTTCAAACATGGTTTGTCTTGCCAGCGGCAAAATAGATTTCCACTCCAGGGCCCACTCAAGACTATCCTACATCCTTTCAATTAGCTCTGGCGGTGGAGAGGTCACTGGTTTAATTTTCTCCGCTATTTCGCCAGCCAGCGCCCGCACCTCAGCAGGCGATAGATCCAGGGCGGAGTCCACAACTGTCATCTCGGCCTCCTTGCCTGCAATAGTAACCTCACCAGAAAGTATTCCTCTTTTCTTGTAATAGATCTCCTGGGAATGCCAGCCTTTGTCCCCAATAACAATACAGTAACAAAAGCTGCCGTAAATGGTCTCCAGGACCATAGCCTCTTCAACAGGCTTGTCCGTAACTAAACAGACGCTCCCCTGGCGCAAGTCCTCAACACTATAGTGATCTTTGCGCAACAGAACTAGATCCCGAATTACCAACTCTTTCTTGGCCACTGGTCGCCTTACTAGAGGACTGACATAATCCAGCACTGTGAGATGGTTCTCTCTGTCAATTTCTGAGAACATTTCATACTGCAGTTCCCCATGTGAGTGAATCCAGCCGTTCACTATCAAATGCGATGGCAAGCTCTCCAAAAATGCTGCTATACTTTCAGGCTTCAGCTCTGTGTGATCCTGAAAATTAGCCTGATCTCGGGGCAGTCCCACATCAGTGATCACCTCCGGATTGTCTTTGCTCGCTAGAGTAAAGCCATACCATTCAAAACTGTCTTTGAAGATTTCCTTGATCAGTTCACACGTCCTGTAAGCCTTATTTTTTGCATAGGCGGTGATCTGCACCTTTTCAGGCAGCGAATGCAATGGCAACTCCAGAACGCTCTTCCGTTTCAATTGCGCTAGACTCTTCAGGCTCATGAAAGCCTCGCTTTCACGTAGCTGCCATTTACCACGAATTCTCCCTGGTGTTTACCCGGCAGCTCGTACATCTTGTCCAGCAGTACCCTGTGCAGGATGCTCGTCAAGCCTCGCGCCCCAATGCCCTCTTTGGTGGCATGCCGCGCCATTTCGGTCAAGGCCTCATCCGTAACCTTGAGCTCTATATCCCAGGCCCTCAGATCATTGCTGTAGGCTCGCAAGGGACTATCTTCACTCTTGGTAAGAATCTCTTTCAAATTCTGGGTGGTCAGAGAATTGTAGACAACCCTCACCGGAAAGCGGGCCATGAGTTGTCTTTCCATGCCAAAAGAGACCAGGTCTTCGGTGAGGAGGTATTCTTTCCAGTCACCTTTGAGCCCGTGCTCCTCCATGCGGTTCTTGACAATATCATCGATCTTGTCATATACCCCGCCAGCAATGAACAGCACGTGTCTGGTGGACAACATCAACCTCTCTCTGCCAAGTTCGATGGTATTTTCTACGCCTTCCACCATTTTGAGGAGCCCTTTCTGTACTCCTTTGCCGGAGACATCCTTGTAAGCCGCCTGTTCAGTGGCTATCTTGTCAAGCTCATCCAGATAGACAATTCCCATCTGGGCCACTTGTGAATTGCCTCCTCCTGCTATGAGAAGATCTACCAGGATATCGCTGGTGTTTTGCCCCACATATCCTACCTCACTGAATTTGGTCATGTCCTCCACCACAAAAGGCACACCAACCAGTGCCGAGGCGGTCTCCCCGGTGTAGGTCTTGCCGCAACCAGTGGGACCTATCATCAATATGTTCGCCTTCGGCGTCCTGGTTTGCCTCAGTGCTCTGTCAATATCTTGACCATTCTCTACCATGGCCTCCTTCAGTGCGTGCCCCAGCCTGCGATAATGGTACGCAATTGCCGTAGCAATAACCCTCTTGCCCTTCTCCTGGCCAATAATGAACCTGTCCATTTCTGCTTTGAGCTCTGCCGGGGTCTTGTCAAACTCCACAATATGTTCCACCGTTTCATTGGCCTGCAGCTCCCGAAGCTTATCTATCTTTTCTTGAATCCTTCTGCGGCTTTCACGTGATATACTCTCATACATATCAGGCAACCTCGTTTCTACTGGTTGGCCACCAGCCACTGCTGATCATAATTGCCCAAAATACTAAGGTCTTCTCCTGCTGTTGCAACTACATGGGCCCCGCTGCCGCCATCAAGACCACACCCCAGTCGGTATGACCGCCTTGATGGCTAGCGTCCTTCAAGCTCGCTTCGACCCGTTGGCATACTCTTTCGACAAAAGCACGCAGAAATGCAGCGATGACAGCTGGTGCTCATCGAGTCTGGCGTTCTGTTGATAAAGCCGGCAGGCAAGAAGGAGTTCTTCCGGTGAATTTGCAAATTGGACATAAGGATTATCCACTATGTCCAATATTGCTTCAGTAAGGCGATATGTTTTTTCTGACACAAGAGAAAACAATGGAAGATCCATTGACTCTTTTTCCACCGTGCTCAATTTCTCTACAGATCCGTCGTGCTCCATAGACCGTTCGAGGTCTCGGATAAATGTTTCATCGAGTCCGTACTTTTCCACAACTGCGCTTACCCTGGAAAATGGCGTTCTGCGAAACACCTGCTTCTGCCTTTTGCGGGCCCTTGTGCTGATAATTCCTTGCAAAAGGTGTTTCTCAGAGGTACTCATTTTTTACTTCCACCTCACCCGAGATAATTTTCGGATGATCGGCCGGAATGCGGTAGTCGTCAAAATTGACTATCCTTACATAGGTGGTAACCCTGTCGAGGCTGTGATAACCGTTTCGCCTTCTGGGGTTGTAGCCATGGTAGAGGGCAAGCAGCCCCAATTCCAGGGAGCGTATCACGTTTTGGGCAGAAAATTCTGTTGCCGGTGTAAACTGTTTCATACAAATTTCCTGCTTGGCAGCATGTCGGAAAAGAAAAGGGTGTTTGTACCTGTCGAGCACATACGGTCTAGGGGTACCGCTGGTGGATACTGCCACCCGGCAATCAGGAAACAGGTAGAGACGGCCATAATAGTCCTTGAGGGCGTATTCACCCGTATGCACGTATACGTGATAATCTCCAGCACGTCCTTCTCTGAACAAGCCAAAGTCATCTAGACTGCAAGAACCCTTATCTGCTATGTACAACAGCAGCGCGACATACTTCTTGTCCAATTTCGCCAGCTTTTCCCTCTCTGCCACCTCCTTCTGCAGACGATATTTCTCGGCGACCCTGAACTGCACTTTTGACGCCGCCTCCAGCCAGTCCTGTAATTCTTTTGCCTCCATAAGGCCGTCTGCAGGGTAGTGATCCTGCGAATACGTATCAGCAAAACTCTCGAGCAGTGTCTGAAGTGAATTGTCATCGCGATACCTTTCCGCCTCGCGGTAATAGGAAGCTGGCACGCTCAGCCTTTCCGCCAGTAGAGCCAGGATTTCCTCGCTGTTCAAGGTGCGTCGGTGCAGACCTTTGCGCCTCCCTACAAAGTGAGGCATTATCTGAAAAATAATAGTCTGCAATTTGTCATCAGGCCCAAAGGCGTCTCTAACCCAGGAGTTTACCTTGCTGTCGAGCAATCCCGTCCGCAGTCTATGGTAGGAATCCGGGTAGAGCCGGCCATACTGACGCACCAGTGACTCGAGTGTCACCGACCTCACAAAGAGCTGCCCTGCAACCTGGAGAACGACAGGAAGAGATTCTTCAGAGCCACTTTCTGCCAATACAGTGGCCTCTTTTTGCACCTCAGGATCGAAGAGCAATGGCACATAGAGCACCCCTTGCTGTACGACAAAGGGACCATTATTCGCAAGTAGTTTAGCCATCAACTACCAATCTCCGCCTTCCTGAGGCTTGATCGCCCGGATGGGCACATAAAGATAGTTCTCACCAATTTCAGTCTGCTGTCTCTCCACATAATTAAGCGCCCTATCGTCGATCTCCTTGCCTCTGCTGAGTAGTTTGCCTCCCTTGAGCTGCCGACGAATCTCTTCTACTATTTGCCGCTCTTCAATGCTCAGGTCTTCCCTGGCCAATGTCTGCTCGCACAGTTGCCTCAGGCTCTTGCCCTCATATGTACCAGGCTCGTAAATATCAACCAGCCCTTCCCTTGCCTGCCCAGCCATTATCTCTACTACCAGTGGCAGCAGCCTCTCTTCTTTTGCCCGCCTTGCCACATCCTGGTCCAGCTCTACATCAGCCATGCTACTCTCCTCCATGCATTTCTTTCGCCAATTTTCATTATTTTAACTCATGGGAAACACAAAAGGTAAGCAGCGAACATGTCAGTGTCGATCAAGGCGTCACCCGAGGACGGGAGATGATATGTATCTCCAGGGCATTGGACCACTGATGGTTTGCTATCTCCTTTTCTAGTCATCATCTCCCAGAGGCAGCATTGCCATTCATAGAAAAGAACACCCGTCAAATGGCTCATGCCAAATGGAGTCAATCTTTGCACACAGTTTCACGGGTAAAATCACGAGCCGCGGCGACTCCTTCCTTTTCGGCAAATAGCTGAATCCACTCCTGCACTCGCGCTTCACCGTAAGCATCTTTCCAGGCAGCCACTATAAGGTCCACTGGAACGTCTGCAAAGGTACCGTGGTGGGCAACGTATTCCATGAAGCGGTTGTTCTGCGCGTCGTAAGGGTGGAAGAGGGAGTCATGCCGCCCATCAAACTCCAGAGGCGGCACTCCGTGCCGCTCGCAAAGCTCTCGATTGAAAGTAGGCGTGGCCTTCACCCATTTGCCTTCTAGATAGAACTCGACGAAGCCGTGATACACAAAGAGGTTGCTGCCCAGAAAATCAAGAAGCTGCTTTGTGGCCAGATGATTGCGTACCGTGGCAAATCCGAGCCGCGTCGGGATGCCACAGGCGCGGGCCAGAGCGCACAACAATGACGCCTTGGGAACGCAGAAGCCCCTGCCCTTTGCCAGTACTTTGCTTGCCTGGTAGTGGACCGGCAGGTGAAAGGCGCAGTATGGATCGTAGCGGATACCATCTCGCACAGCCAGATATAGTCTCACTGCCTGTTCAACCTGATCGTAGCAGCCAGCGACTGTTTGTTTCGCATACCTTTCCACAGGTAGCTGATCGCTGTCTATGATTGCCGTAGGCTGTAGATAGATTGCCCTGCTCTCTTTCATTGTCCTTCACATCCGTCTGTACCAGGCGCAGCCTGCACCGTAGCGCTCGGACTACGGCAGATTTTTCTGCCACTCTTTGGCAAAGATCTTTGCTACTTTGTTGGTCTGGGAAGGATCTATCTTCAGTGCTTTGGCAACTTCCGCATATAATCTTTTACGATCGCGGTTTTCGGCATCCACCAGAGTCTGCAAATCTCTCTTTTCTTTTAGCCCCAAGCCCTTGGTATGGGCCACTGACACATAGCCATCCTGGCCTTCTTTGAGGTTGCCATTCTGGTAATAGGGCTTCGTGAGACTATAGCGGGCTTTCATCTCCTTCTTCAACGCCCGTATGGTCGGGTTGGAAACTGTGGTCACTTCGCCAGCCCACGCCTCGAGAGCGGTCAGATGAAATAGCTCATATTGCAGTAGCGATTCTTGGTCCTTCTTGGGGGACTGCTCTTTTTCTTCTGTATTCTTGCCTCGAATGTCACTGACAATCTCCCCGGCAACTGATTCCACCTCTTTTTCAGGGAAATAGATGTTGATAGTTACGCAGGCAAATACTGTGAGTATACCGAAAACAACCAAAACTTTCGCCGTCTTCCGAGAACCTTTCATTTCCACCTCTCCCCTTGTCCCCCGGTTAACACCACATTACTCTAATCTGCATCCATCGGGCTGGCAAGTCGGGGCATCAGCAGAACAACCCCCACTTCCCAGAACAGACTGGCGCATTGGGGCTATTTTATCACTGGCCCAGTGCTGTCAGCGGTGATCCGTTTCAGGCGTCCCACCATATCTTTGAAACTTACTCGATTATCGACGTTTTGGTTGATGACATCAACTCCCGTAAGTCCAGCTCTTCGTACCAGATATTCCTTGCCCCCTTCTTTGACAATACCGTTCACCTTAAAGATATCATTCTGCAAAGAAGCTCGCACCCCCATTTTTCTATAGGAAAAATGCTTGAAAAAGGGAGTGAGAAGTCTGGCTGCCCCCATGAAGGGACTCTGAGCCCCGCCTAGTTGGGCAATGTGGTCTATGGCCTTCAGGCTGATTTTCTGCCTGACCCCTTTCTTTTTTACAGTCTGTAGCAACAGGTCAAAACTCTGCGGTTGCCCGTCCACAATCTCCAGATCGTTGACATAGCCGCTGAGAATTCCCTGAACTCTGCCGAAACCGGTTCCTCTAGTGGCAAGGTCGAGATTCAGGTCCTTTACTTTCACATTGCACCTGAGAAGGGGGGCGGGAGAATAGATGGCGCTCGCACCTAAATCCGAGATGAGCAGTTCACCGTCGAAAACGTGCACAGTCACGTGCCCCGAAGTGGTAATGGTGTCTTTTTCGACTACAATCGGTGCCAGTCGGCCTGTCACATCCCCATTGATGGGCCGAGGCCACATATCGTGCAGCAATGGCTGCAGCTCTTTGATGTCGATAGCCATACTGGTCTGTAAATGGGGCCGTCCGCTGTAGGGATTGCGCACCTCGATCCGGCCTAGACTCACTTTTCCCCCTGGCAGGAAAAGCTCAACTCCATTCTTCACTCTCAGGGTATTACCCACGCTTTCGAGGTTCAAATGGAGCGGCTGTTCCGAGAAAAGCGGCAGTTTCAGAATCTCCACGGCTAGAAACCCATTTACTGCCTTGCCTGCTGTACCCTTTGAACCACTTTGATAGCTGATGGGAAAATCGACTTTTATTCCCTCTATTCCTATTTTCTTCTCCGGCACCACCAGACTCCCATCTCTCCAGCGAAGGTGACCTGTTCCCTGCTTTTGAGACCCATTGCTAGATAAGGAAAACTCCCCGGATACTGTGCCGCTCACCTGCAATGCTGGAAGCAAGGCATTTTCACTCTTGAATGGCTCCACCAAGAAGTGCTGAAAGATGGGCCTCAGCGGAGCTCTGCCGAGAGAAAGCCGCGCATGCACGGGGCGGCCCTGGCGCTGCAGCTGCATAGAGCCAGTGCCTTCAACAGTCAACAGATTTTTTAGATCCACAACCATTCTCCCCATCTTTAACGACTCTGCCGCCAGGTCGTAGGTGGCCTCGGTCCGTGCAGAGAAAGCGTTCTCACCAAGGTTCAGATAGAATCTGTCATAAAGCATCTCACCCGCAGGGACCTGCAGGGAAATGGTGGCCTCCACAGCAGGTTCTTTGAATTTCTTGCGCCCCTTCGCTTCCGCAGTCAAGGAGAGCCCCTCTGCCACAATGCTCTGTTCTTTGTTTTGCAAGGCCACCTTCTCCAGGACAATTCTCCCCCAGAAAGTCGTCTCTCGCCCAGGCCTCACCGTGGATTCTATCCGAATAGAATCTACTCCCTCCACCTGCCAATCGCTGGGAAGCAGTCCCAGGGCCGCAAGAGCTTCGAAAAGATGGGTACGCTCACCCCGGAGGCTCAAGTGCGCTTGTTGATCTCGAACATCCAGGGCAAGCTGAAGGTTCTTCAGGATTGAAGAGTGGAAGCGGAGATGAGGGATTGACACAGATTTCTCGGAGATATCCACGGTACCCTCTGCTGCTCTGAGATGTACATCGCTGAACAGCTTCTTCCCTGGACCTAGAGGTAGTCGCACTACAGGCAACTCAGCCGTCACCTCTTCTATGAGAAAGCGAGGATACCTCCCACTGAGAGAAAATCCCGCCTCAAAAGACTGCAGCTCTATTCCGCCGACAGCTGCCAGAGCTTTATCTATGGTCATCGACAAGAATAGTTGTGGAAAGGGCAGCTTTCCTCTGGCTGAAATGCGGCCATTCAGAGTGGCAGCCACTCTGGCCCTCTCAGTGGAGTAAGAAAACACGTTGTTCTCCAGGCGCCCCCGCAAATCAGTATCCCAGAGCCAACCGGCCGCCGTTTTCGCAGCACGGATCAAGCCGTCTCCTTTGATAATTCCTGTCAAAGCCACTGCACGCAGCTTCTTCTTCGTATCACCCGGGAGCAGCCAGGCGATACCAGCGGGAATCACGCTTGCCTCTCTGATTTCCACATATACCTTGGGTTGAGCGCCAAAGTTTCCCTTCAGTGCCCCTTGCAATTGGGCCAGTCCTTCCACTGTCAACTGAAATACTGGTACGGAGAAACTCTCCTCTCTGAGGTCGAGGCTACCATTCGCACTCACATGCGTCATGATTGGTGTACGGCTGCTAGCCGCGAGCCTGCGCATGGAAGCCCTGCGAGCGTCCACGATAATGGATCCAAAGTCGAGCCGCTTCGTGTTCAGGTGATACTTGAACCGCGCTCTCACCTCCATGGCTTCCACCGATGCCTCTGGACTGTGCAATACTCCCCCCCGGAGAGTGACAAGACACTCTATATTCGGTTTCAGTAGTGAGACCACTCCTTCAGTAAGCAGATGGATATCTGAGCTGCTGAAGCTGATCTCTTCGGAAGGCAAGCTGAAGTTGGCTGTCGAAGATACTTCCAGACGACCATCACTGTGCAAAGAAGCGTGCACCTGTTCGAACTGGATTACTGCCTGGGGAAGCTGCGCAGTAATTCTGCTGTTGACTACCTCCGCCCCTTCAAGCCTTATCTCTTTGAAAAGGAAAAAAGCCACCAGCTTCTTTATTATTCTCGAGGTCAGCGACCATTGCTGTTTTTCTCCCTGGCGGCTCTGCTTGGTCAGCACAGGCTGTCCAGATACGTTGATGCTCAGACCATGCATTAAGAGTTTCTCGAAAACAAGAGACCTCTCACCGAGCCCCCCCACCAGCCGCATGTCCGCCTCGAACTCTTCCAAACTAAGGAGAAATTTGCCCCCAGTCGGAGATGATCTCACCGTTATATGGCCAGCCTTCAAATGCAAGGGGGAAATAGAATACTCCAATGTGCCAATGTTGACCACAGCTTTGCTTCGCTGAGCAAACGAATTTTCCAGTAGATTTTTGACGCGCCAGGGATGAGTGTAGTAATAATAGGTGAGGCCGGCAATCGCTCCCATAAGAAGCAATGAGAGCACGATGACGACAAGAAGTAGTCTCTTGATTTTCATTTGATTACAGCCCTGGCGCCGATTTTCGGCTGTCAGCCAGCCAAAATGACGGCACTCATTATAGCGGTGCTAGCCTGCAGTTGCTATGAATAATTGAGGGCCTTGACAGCAGCCAACGATAAAGCTGCGGGCAGTGAAGAGAACATCTGGTGGATCAGGACAAGGCAAGGCTATTGGGGTAACAGCGGGCTCTTGGCAACAAACTCTCTCTTGCCTGCCCTTTGGCAGTAAGTGTCAGCAGTACTTTCAGCAAAGAACTGCGACCATTACACGAGACCACAGGCGTGGACCAGGCTATTCCAGACTGGTCACCCGAACTGGTTGCCTCCGGGAGAAGAAAAGACAAATGGTTGGTCGCAGAAAAAAACTATCTTTTCCTGCTGACCTGACCTCTGCCACTGATGCCAATCCTTGTTAGCGTGAAAACATATAGGTAAACTGGCGTCCCGCATTGCTTTCCATCTCCTGCCATTGTGCCAGCCCCTCCCAGGCCACATCATAGGCATTGCCGGCACTCCAGAGCAGCCAGCCTCGTGATTTCGACTCCTTCAATGCCAAGAGCTGTTGAACCACGTACTCTCCGTTGAACTTCTTGGTCCCGAAGGGAAAGGCCTGAATCCACGGACGCACAGTCACCCTGCTGCCTTTGAGCAGCGCTGCAAACCGGGCACACGTCTTGGAAACCAATAAGAAGGGGGCATCGCCTGGATTGGCCAGGCCGTGAAATCGGTTGTAGAAATGCGATGGATAAATCATCGGAGATATCACGTCGCAATGTGCTGCCAGGGCTGCTATGTTCTGGCCGGTCATGGCCACATCTTCCACACGATCCCAGGCTGTTATGCCAAAGACATCAATGGATAGCAGCACTTTGTACGGTTGCAGCTCTCGATAGGCCCTGGCAAGAAACCTGGTTATAATTTCATCCCTGCTGATTTTTCCTGGCTCATCATCACGGGCATCACCCTCGCCCAGGGCAACTGTGGGAAAGCGAATATAGTCGAACTGTATCTCGTCAACACCCATGGCAGCCACTTCTTTTGCAATCTCTATGCAGTAGTCCTGCACCTCCACTCTGGCTGGATCGACCCAGGCGATTTTGCCGTTGTCCATTACTGGTGCCCCATTCACTGATGAACGCAGGGCGAATTCAGGCCGCTTTCTGGCCAGAAGTGGATCGTAGAAGAGCACCAGCCTGACACCGATGTGCAATCCTTTCTGATGTAGATAGTGAAATAGCTTTGCTGGATCACTGACTGCTGCACAGTTGCTGGCCCCAATGGACCTGGCCAGAGGGACCTTTGAAGTGTACGACAGTTTTCCCGACATATCCTTGCCGTCCAGGATGACCGTATTGCCGCCATTGGCAAGCAGAGTATCGGCCAGCCTGGTGATCTTCTGGCAGGCCATGGAATAGCGGTTCACATAAATGCCTTTTGCGAGGAAATCTCTCTGCTTGGCAATGGTCTTGGCTTTCAGCGGCGTTGATCTCACCAAAGGTACAATGAGCTGTTGTTTCGGGTGGATAAGAGACCCTTTGAGGTGGTTGAGTTTCTTGATCTGCTCAGTGAGATCGCTCGTAGTAAGTGACTCTGTCAAAGGCAGATACTGGCGAGCTATTCTGTCGAGCGTCTCACCAGTGGCTACCACATGAACAAATCTGCCATGAGAATGATCTTCCTTGCCGCCAGCCTCCGCAGCCAAGCACAACAGCGTCATTATTCCCATGGCCAGGGCACAAACCTTTTTCCTGTACAATAGTTTCCAGGCCAATCCACCATACCTCCAGCTCGCCTGACTCGTTTTTCTTTGCTGTGGTGGAGATGGATAGCAAGAAGCGTGCTCAAAATTATACTATTATGAAACGATTTAAAAATAGGTATGATTAAAGGTAGGTTATTGTATACATTTTTTTCTAGATACAGACTTTTGAGGAAATTATAAACCTTATATTATCTTTTAGAACACTCTATGCGGGTTTCTGCGGCAAATAGTACATAAGAGGGCACGGCCATGAAATCACGGAGCCCCACAGCCGACACTGATGAATTACCTTTTGTCAGCCTCTAATGCGCCAGGAAACCACCGTCAACAGCTAGAGTATGGCCAGTCACGTAAGAAGCAGCGTCGGAACAAAGCCAGACCACAGCCTCAGCCACTTCCTCCGGCTCTGCCATTCGGCCCATAGGCTGCTGAGCCAAAATCAGCTGCTCAACTTTTTGCTCCCCCTGCGTGAAAGCCGCAGCCATGGGTGTGCCCACAATACTTGGACAGACAGCATTGATACGGATGTTGTCTCTGGCATATTCAAGAGCTGCCGCTTTTGTCAGACCCACGACGCCGTGTTTGCTGGCCACATAGGGCGACCAGCCCCAGAGCCCTACCAGACCTGCCACTGAAGAGGTGTTGACAATGACGCCTCCACCCTGAGCCCTCATTGCCGGAATTTCGTATTTCATGCACAGCCAGACTCCCTTGAGATTGGTTTGCATGACCTCATCCCAGAGCTCTTCAGCACAGTCAGCGGTCAGGCCTTGAACTCCAGCAATGCCGGCATTGTTGTGGGCACAATCAATCCTGCCGTACTTTTCCACTACCGTAGTCACCGCTGCCTTTACCTGTATCCCCTTTGTCACATCAGTGTGCACGAACAAAGCATCTCCACCCATGGAGCGGACCATTTCCACAGTTTCTTCCCCACCGGCAACATTTAAATCAGCAATGACCACGCCGGCGCCTTCTCTTGCCAGAGCAATGGCCACGGCTCTGCCAATGCCAGACGCCCCACCAGTAACAAGTGCTGTTTTTCCAGCAAGTCTCATCACCTCACCTCTCCTTCCACCCCAGCAACCACTGGGACCAGGAGTTTTTCCACCTCTTGCATTTATAGTGGCCGCACCTTGAGAGCAGACCCTCCCCTACAACTCTTCTTTGGGATATCTCTCCTGGGTCGCGCCATTAAATACCTGGGCGATTTCTCATGTCAGGTTTCTCTTTAGAATCACCAGGAAGTCCTGGATATTTGTCACTATTGAGGTCACTCCCAGGGTTCCTCTGTCTCGCAGCTTGTTTACCGCAAATTCAGAGACATCAACAGCATAGATATACACGGGTCTGACTTGACCGTTTACCACCTGATAGCATGGAGTCATATTGCCGGCAGCAATGGAATGCAGTTGAGTGGCAAGGCCAATCAAGGTAGTGGCTCTCGAGGTGTGCACCCTCATGGCGTCCTGGGCCTCGGTTGCGCTCACAATGACCCCAGGCAGCGGGCCATCATCGCGGATAGAGCCAGCCAAGACCACAGGGACCTTGTTCCGGCTGCACGCCCAGAGCACGCCATTTGCCAGCTTTTCCCTTGCTAACAACTCTTCTATGGATCCGCTGGCGCGAGCCCGATTCAGTACATCCAGGTGGTTGTAGTGCCCATTGGCGACCGGAGCCTGAGTATAAATATCCTGCCCTAGAGCAGTACGAAACATGGCAGCCTCCAGGTCATGGGTAGCCAGAGCGTTGCCAGCCAGGACAGCGTGCACATAGCCATGCTCTATCAAAGCTACCATGGCCTCTCGAGAATCTGAATCGAACACCACCGCCGGCCCCAGCACCCAGACGATGTAGCCCTGTTGTCGGTCGTGTCTGAGCAGGTCGTAGAGCACGTCATAGTCCCGCGAATAAGAAGTCTCTCGCGTTCTGCCTTTCCGAAAGGCAAATTTCTCACCTACCTTCGCCTGCTCTTGAAAACCACTGTCGTGGACGTAGATGCCCTCTTCACCACTTTCACTTCTGCCTAGCACAACTCTATCACCAGGTCTGAGCCGCCGCTGCTCCAGCACCCGAATATTCTTCTCGTTCTCTTCACCGAGCACCACCACACAGTCCATTCTGCTCTGCTGAGCCAGAACCCATTCCCCTTTAATCTTAAAATACTCTGGAAATACCGTGGTTGCGTGAAAATTCTCTGGTGCCACCCCTGCTTGGCGAACCACCCCACTCCGCACATCCGGTGCTTCTCTAAACTCTGTCCGGCTGAAATCAGGTGGCAGGTAGTGTGGTATTTCAAAGCCCATAAGACGCTCTCCCTTCTCACCCAACTTGACGGCCATCCTTGGTTGGACACTGTCCAACAATGCAGAATCTGGATGTTCTGCAGCGGTGACTCGCCTGGGCACCCCAGCTTTCACTCTGTCAGCTGGGCAGCAAGCCATCACCTACCAGCCTATTGCAGGCGTAGGACAATCTTGCCGATATTTTCATTCCGTTCCATGCGCAGGGTGGCTGCATGCAACTCGGTAAATGGGTAGACAGAGTCCACCACTGCTTTGAGCTTTCCTGTCTTGAAGTGCGGCAAAACTTCCCGAGCAAACCTCTGCGTCACCGCTATTTTCTCTTCCAGGGGCCTTGCCCGCAGCGTGCTGCCCACAAGGCGAAGACGTTTGCTGAGAATCATTGCCAGTGGCGTCTCAGCCTTAGCGCCGCCCAATAATCCCAGCAGCACCAACCTGCCGCCATCTCTCAGAACTGCCAAGTTCTTCTGCCAATAGCCGGCTCCTATTGTGTCCAGGACAATGTCAACACTGTCCTGGCCAAATTTGCTTACCACTACTTCCAGGAAATCTTCTTTGCGATAATTTATGCCGGTAAAAGGAGCAAGGGCTTGCACTTCAGCCAGTTTCTCGTCACTGCCAGCAGTGCCGATGCTCTTCCCTCCCAGAAGGTGTACGAGTTGCACCGCCGCAGTACCTATGCCTCCAGCGACAGCGTGAATCAGGACCACACTGCCAGATCTGAACTCTGCCTGCGATACCAGGGCATCGTAGGCTACCATAAATGCTTCGGGTACTGCCGCCGCTTCCACATCGTCCAGTTCTTCTGGCACAACCACCACGAGGCGCTGATGGCTTACAACCTGCTCAGCGTATCCTCCCCCTGCCACCACACCGAAAACGCGCTCGCCCCCCTGCCATTCGGTCACCCGTTCACCTATTTGATCGATAGTACCGACGAATTCCAACCCAGGAACATCCTGCGGCGCACCAACGGGAGCCGGGTAAAGCCCTCGACGTTGCAGAAGGTCTGCCCTGTTGAGTGAAGTAGCTGTTACCCTGATACGAACAAACTCACCCGATGCCTCCAGATCTGGTCGTTGTTGAATTACCAGGTTGTTCACCTCTCTGCCGAATTTTTCTATTACAGCACACTTCATATTATCTCTCGGAAAAGGTTTTCCTGCTCCCGCCGCTGATTCCTTGGCTTTCTTTACCACAGGCGACTTTCACAGGTGACAGCCATGCCCAGTGTGAGTATTATACCTTGTCTGTTACTCTCTTGCCGCCCAACAGGGCCAAGGTTCTCCGTGTCTCAGGCGGACATTTGTAATGAAGGACGGCATTGCCATGTCACGGACAACTCTTTACTTGCTGATGGCCGCACACGTGCTGCTCGCCGCAGGCACCTATGTATTTGGCAAAGCAGCTGCCGTGGGCTTCCCTGACGCAGGCAGCCTCACCTTGGCGAGATCTCTGGGAGCAGCCCTCATTCTCTTGGTCATCTCAGGTTGGCTGCTGCCAAAGCCCTCATTCAGCCGAGGGGAATGGCTGAAACTGGTTGGCTTCGGCATCCTCCTGGTGCCCATGAACCAGTATGCCTTCCTGCAGGGACTCCGACATACAGTTCCCAGCCATCCAGCCCTGTTCTATGCCCTGACACCTCTGGGAGTGCTGCTGCTGAGCAGTGCCGTCAAACTCAACCTGCCCTCGGCGAGAACTTGCAGTGGGGTGATAATGGCCCTTGCCGGTGTCCTCTGTATTCTCAGACCTTGGACCCAAGGAGAATTTGTCCGCCAACTCAGAACTGGTGATCTCTGGGTTATATGCGCAGTTCTCGCCTGGGTAGTCTACACAGTGGCCGCCTCCAGGACATGCCAGAACCACGATCCACGGGTTGTCACTTCCTGGAGCCTCATTTTCGGAGCCCTGGCAATGATACCCATATCAGGACGTACCCTTCTGACCATGGATTATAACTCAATCAGCAGTGAAGCCTGGCTTGGTCTCCTGTGGCTGGTGATCATGACAAGCGTGCTGATGATGCTGGCCTGGAATCTGCTGCTCCGCCACTTGACTCCGGTGCAGGTGGCTGTATGTACCAATGCCCAGCCCCCCACTACGGTCGCCCTCTCAGTTTTTCTGGCTGCTCTAGGCTTCCTGCCAGGCAAGCAGGATCTCGGTCTTTTCTTCTGGCTGGGTATGCTCCTCACCCTCATCGGGGTTTTCCTGGTGCAGGCCAGCTCACCAACTGTGCCAGCCACTCCCAGGTAACCAGCTTGCAGGTAGGCCTGTTGCCTAAATTATCAATAGTCAGGCGGACTCTCTTCATCGAACAACTCCCTCAAGGCATCGTGCAGCGAAGCAGTCCCCCGAATTTCCATATCGGCAACATCCTGCAAGCCTTCCGCGCTACCTCTGGGAACAAGGCAGCGGCTAAACCCCAATCTGGCAGCCTCCTTCACCCTGATGGCAACCCGGCTGACGCCCCGTACTTCTCCTGTCAAACCAATCTCACCCAGGACAACCGTCCCAGGGTCTATGGGTTTTTCAAGAAAGCTCGAAGCCACTGCCGCGGCAATGGCCAGATCCACCGCTGGCTCATCCACCCTCACTCCTCCAGCAGCATTCACGAAAATATCTTGCTGGGCCAGCGAGTAGCCTACCTTCTTTTCCAGGACCGCCAGCAGCAAGGCCAGCCTGTTATGGTCAACTCCCATAGTGGTGCGGCGCGGAATGGCCAGACTTGAAGGGCTCACCAGTGCCTGCACCTCCACCAGCAGTGGTCTGCTGCCCTCAATTGCTGCTGTAATTGCAGAGCCGGCAACACCAAGCGGTCTTTCAGCAAGAAAGAGTTCAGATGGATTCATTACCTGGCACAACCCTTTTTCACTCATCTCGAAAACACCAATCTCATTGGTGGATCCATAGCGATTTTTTATAGCTCGCAGGATGCGGAAGCTGTGCCCCCTGTCGCCTTCGAAATAGAGAACCGTATCCACCATGTGTTCCAGTACCCGTGGTCCTGCAATGGCACCTTCCTTAGTCACATGCCCCACGAGGAAAGTTGGACGGTTTGCCTTCTTGGCCTCCAGAATCACTCGGCTGGCGCAGTGGCGAACCTGACTCACACTTCCGGGAGCAGATTCCAGCTGGTTGCTATAGACTGTTTGTACTGAATCAATGGCAAGGACGTCAGGATCGAGTTTTTCCGTGAGGCCCAGAATATTTTCCAGCAAAGAATCTGCCACCACGTAAAGCCATGGAGAACTGATACCCACCCGCCTCGAACGCAGCCTGATCTGATCGGCTGACTCCTCCCCGGAGGCATAGAGCAGTGTTTTCCCCCCCGTAGAAACACCATGCAAGGCTTGCAGCAGCAGAGTAGACTTGCCGATGCCGGGCTCGCCGCCAATGAGCACTACCGAACCAGCCACAACTCCACCGCCCAGCACCCGGTCGAGTTCGTCAATGCCAGTTGACAAACGCCGAGGTCCCTGACCGGCAGTTCTGCCGTCGAGAGGCTCTGCCTCTACAGTGGCTGCTGGCAACAGCTGTGCAGGATGTTGGGCGTCAATTTTTTCTTCCAGCAAAGAATTCCATTGACTGCAGCCTGGACAGCGACCCAGCCATTTCGGGCTGCGAAAACCACATTCCTGACAAACATATTGTGTACTTGGTTCTTTAGCCATAGAATCTCACTCGGATTGCTGCCTGAAACACTGCTTCCATAATGAAGCCATGTCCATGTTCTGCATACAGACTCCCTCTTTGTGTCATGCAGCATTTTTATTGTCAAGAGTGCCAACCACCGAGCTCTTCATGAATTAGATCTGCCCCCACTGCATCAAACGGTCGCAGCAGGCCTGGCTGGATTCATGGCTTCTTTATCACACCCGGCTGCTGGTGGTCATTCCGATGGGATCAACACCTTCACTTTCTGCCTCATTTGTAAAAGACGAGCGCAGGGCTAGGAAATGTTCTGCCGAGCTCGACAAAAGATGAAACTTGTTTGTCCTCGCAGGTTGACAAAGCTCTGTCCCTGTGCTTATATGACAACTCGGCTCTTGCTGCAGGTGAGAGCTTTTCATTGAGACCAAACAAAATCATGCAGTGAACATTTGAGGAGAAATGTGATGGCAGGGAAAAATGTTTTCGAGGTAACTGACGAAGGTTTCGAAGGTGACGTACTCAAATCCGACATGCCAGTGCTCGTCGATTTCTGGGCTCCATGGTGTGGTCCATGCAGGGCTATTGCTCCAGTAGTCGAGGAGCTGGCAGTTGAATATGACGGCAAATTGAAGGTTGGCAAGTGTAATGTGGACGAGAATCCAAAAACACCAGGGCAGTTTGGCATCAGGGCCATACCCACACTGATTCTTTTCAAAGAGGGCAAAGTTACCGAGCAAATCACTGGAGCTGTATCAAAGTCGCAGATCGATGCTGCCATCAAGAAAGTAATGTAGATGTTGATTCACTGGTGGGTTTTCTAGATAAAATCCTGCTCTTCTCCTGACCAGTTGCCTCTATTGCTTCATACGGAACCTGTCGATCCCACCAAATAACCCGGCACCTTCTCCGGCAGAATATAATTATGAAGGCATCTGCCAGGCCCAGGGGGGAGACCTTTACATCTCTCCAGCGGGCAAAGGTGTGAGAGCAATGGATAGACGCTTTACTGGACGCTTCCAGGCCGCCATAATACTATTAACCTTTGTCGCTTCCAGTGCTGTGGGCTGTGCCTGGTTCCAGAGCCAACGTGAAAAGAGCGCCAGGGAATTGGCAACCGAGGGCATGGCGGAATATGAAGACGGCGATTACCTGGACGCAATTAAGATATTCACCACTCTTAAAGAGCATTACCCCTACAGCCGCTATGCTGTCTTGGCAGAGTTAAAACTGGCAGACGCCCATTTCTACCGAGAAGATTATGAAGAAGCCATAGCAGCCTATGATCAGTTTGCTCGCCTCCACCCGAAAAACGAAGCAATTCCCTATGTTCTTTATCAAATAGGCGAATCGTATTTCCGGCAAATTTATACTTTTGACAGGGACCAGACACCAACTCACCAGTCCATTCAGGCCTTTGAGCGCCTGTTGAGTGCTTTTCCGGAAAGCGCTTATGATGCAAAGGCGAGGGAAAAGATCCACAAATGCCGCCTTGAGCTGGCAGACCACGAGATTTATGTGGGCAATTTCTATCTCAAATCCAAGAAGTATCGAGCGGCACTGGCTCGATTCGAGGGAGCACTGAAACAGTACGCCGACGTTCTGGAGGGTGCCAAACGGCAGAAGGTGGAACAATCCATCAAGCTATGCAAGGAAAAGCTTGCTCTGCAGGAGTCGGCCATGACTGAAACGCCCAAGAAGTGAGGATGCCCTGCTGGCACTCCAGACAGACAGGCGCCCGGAGCGATTTTGCCCACCTCGAAGTAGCGGACGCTGTGACAAATTTGCCATGGCTGCCAACTCTGGTGCAGAACAATAGAAGCCTCAATCTATCTAATATTTGGTTGGCGAGTGATTTGCCTTTTGCCCAATGCCTGTTCTCCTGCGGGCGGGCGAACTGTTGGCCTGACAACTTTCTGTGTCGATTGTGTCTCATCCGTGAAAACAGAGACATTTGAGTCCAAAATGGGCAAGCTGATGAGCTCAGCACTGGAGCCGGCGACTGGCTGAGCCGCCCGTTTTCTGAAGCCACTCGGTGCGCTCAGGTGACAGCCAGTGGGTCCGTCGCGGCCTATACTGCGACAATCGGTTGTAACCAAAGGGGGAGGGAGATGTTGTGCCTCTAGCAAAAATAATATTGCTGAAAATGATGCACCACTTCAAAATCGCTTGACATGGCTAATTTTATTTCTTATATTTTTAGCGTCGACAACGGTGATAGTTAACTTTATTATGTACTTGACCTGCCTTAGGTATTTCCCAGCAAGAGAACCCCGAACAGTGTGCTCGACAGGCACAAATCGGCCCCTGCATGGTCTCTAGTTCCGACTCTGTGAGGTACACAGCCATTGCTACAGACCCGACCATTTTCGACATGGCACAAGGTGCCGCCTCTGCTGGGTAATGTGCGAGCCTGATCAGGCCGCAGGCCTTTCAGGCAAGGAAAAAGTCTCTTCTCTCGAGAGCTCTCTAATCGAGCAGATCCTGTCACAATACGAAGTATGCCGACCCAACTATGGTAGGATTTTGATGAGTCACCAGCCAAGCTTCCAAATGGACTTCTGGTGTCTATAACAATATGACCCACGACAATAACTAGGAAAGGAGGAAAACCCGCCAGGCCCAATGACCTGACGGGGAAAAACCATGAATCTAGTAGACTTGAAAGAAAAGAATATCAAAGAATTGATAGAGATGGCCAAAGACTATAATATCGACGGCATCAGCACCATGCGCAAGCAGGAGTTGATATTTGCTCTTTTGCAGGCCCAGACAGAAAAGAATGGCCTGATCTATGCTGAGGGTGTTCTGGAGACCCTGCCAGATGGCTTTGGATTCCTCAGGGCGCAAAATTACAATTACTTGCCAGGACCAGACGACATTTATGTATCGCCGTCGCAGATCAGGCGCTTTGGTCTCAGAACAGGAGATACCGTCTCTGGACAGATTCGTCCACCGAAGGACGGTGAGCGTTATTTTGCCTTGCTCAAAGTGGAGGCTGTGAATTTTGAAGATCCCGAGGGAACGCGCGACAAGATACTGTTTGACAATCTGGTACCGCTCTACCCCCAGGAACGGATTCGCCTGGAAACAGATCCGAAAAACTACTCCACCCGAATTATGGATCTGCTTACTCCCATTGGCAAAGGGCAGAGAGGCCTTATCGTTGCCTCTCCCCGCACCGGCAAGACAATGTTATTGCAACACATTGCCAACAGCATCAGCATCAATCACAAGAACATATATCTGATTGTGCTGCTTATTGATGAAAGGCCTGAAGAGGTCACCGATATGCAACGGTCGGTGAAGGCTGAAGTGGTAAGCTCAACATTTGATGAACCGGCTCAACGCCATGTCCAGGTAGCGGAAATGGTAATCGAAAAGGCCAAGCGCTTGGTAGAACACAAACGGGACGTGGTTATTCTGCTCGACAGCATTACCCGTCTTGCCAGGGCCTACAATGCGGTAGTGCCTCCAAGTGGCAAGATTCTTTCTGGTGGGGTCGACTCTAACGCTCTGCACCGACCCAAGCGGTTTTTTGGTGCAGCACGGAACATTGAGGGAGGCGGTAGTCTTACCATAATAGCCACTGCCCTGATCGACACTGGCAGTCGCATGGACGAGGTAATCTTCGAAGAATTCAAAGGTACAGGCAATATGGAAATTCACCTGGACCGCAAGTTGGCAGACCGCCGTATTTTCCCGGCAATCGATATCAATCGGTCTGGAACCCGCAAAGAGGAATTACTCCTGCCACCCGAGGATCTGAATCGGGTATGGATCCTGCGAAAACTGCTCTCCCCATTGAATACTGTGGATGCCATGGAATTCTTGCTGGACAAGATGGAAGGTACGGCAAGCAATGCGGACTTCCTGGACTCTATGAATGCCTAGTAGTTCGACAGAACGGTAGCTGGTCTTCCGTGTGGTGGGAGAGCTGACAAAGAGTTGTCAAAGAAAGTACTTGCCAGTATTATCTTCTGTCATTATATTAGTAAGTTTGAAACGTCTGATGTTAGCTTAAGCGACGGCTGGTTCACTCTTGGCTTCGAGTTGGGCAAGCAATAGATCTGCCCGGTAAAATGAGGTATAGACGCATGAAGAAGGGTATACATCCTGAATATTACCAGACAACGATACGCTGCCATTGTGGTAACGAGTTTTCTACAGGCTCGACCAAAAAGAACATCAGCGTTGAGATCTGTTCACGCTGCCATCCGTTCTATACGGGCAAACAGAAACTTGTGGACTCTGCTGGGCGAATAGAACGCTTCCGCAGGAAGTACGAAAAATTTAGCGGCACCAATAATAAAGAGTCTTGATCTGGTTGTTGCCTTGCTGTATAAGACGGGCCCGGCCGAGACTGGATGAGCCACGGACATCGAGGCATCATAGCCTAGGCGCTCACCTTGAAACTGGCAAAGTAGTTTTCCCCATACCCTCGGAGTGCTGCTTTCGCTGCCATGGTTTCACGTCAGCAAAACTCTTCCAGGTGGACAGCCGCAAAGGAACACAGTTTGTCGAAGTGTCTGCAGGAAAATGCTCGGTGGCGAAGGACGGTGAGTGAGAATGTTGAAAGGGCTCGAGAAATTAGAAGATATCGAACGCAGATACCTTGAACTTGAAAAAGCCTTGAGCGACCCTGGCATCCTCTCCAATCGCCAGGAGTATCTTTCACTCACAAAGGAACACGCCAATCTCCAACCCTGCGTCAACGCCCTGAGAAAATATCGCAGTATTTCCCAACAGATCGAAGAAAACAAAGAGCTGCTGGCCGACCCGGACCCCGACATTCGTGATCTCGCTCGTGAGGAGAACCGCAAACTCCTGGAGCAGTTGGCTACAGTGGAGGTTGAACTCAGAACTCTTCTCATCCCCAGCGATCCCAATGACGGCAAGAATGTAATTCTTGAGATTAGAGCGGGCACTGGCGGTGATGAGGCTGCTCTCTTTGCCGCTGATCTTTTTCGCATGTATGCAAAATACGCTGAACTGCAGGGTTGGAAGATGGAAGTGCTCAACAGTCATCCCACTGGAATTGGCGGCTTCAAGGAAATAGTCTTACTGATCTCTGGAAATAGGGCTTACAGTCGGCTCAAGTACGAAAGCGGCGTCCACCGTGTGCAACGGGTTCCCACCACAGAGTCCCAGGGACGCATCCACACCTCTGCTGTGACAGTTGCCGTCCTTCCCGAAGCCGAGGAACTCGAGGTGAACATCGAGCCCAATGACCTGAGGATCGACGTGTTTCGCTCCTCCGGCCCTGGTGGTCAGAGCGTCAATACGACTGACTCAGCAGTCCGCATAACACATCTGCCCACAGGTTTAGTAGTGACATGCCAGGACGAAAAGTCGCAACACAAGAACAAGGCCAAGGCTCTCAAAGTCCTCCGGGCCAGACTACTCGACATGTGGGCCCAGGAGCAGCATGCCAAGACAGCCCAGGACCGTAGAAATCAAGTGGGTACCGGCGATCGCAGCGAGCGCGTCCGCACGTACAACTTCCCGCAAAATAGGGTCACAGACCACCGCATCAATCTTACCCTCTATAAACTGAGTGAAATTCTGCAGGGCGAGCTCGACAATCTGATCAATCCTCTGATTACCTACTTCCAAACTGAATCTCTTGGGCAAATGGATTATGCCTGAGGCACCATGGACCATTCTGAAACTATTGCGCTGGACAACAGCCTATTTTGATGAACGTGGCGTAGCCGAACCGCGGGCTTCCGCTGAACTGCTGTTGGCTCACGTACTGTCTCTAGATCGCCTATCCCTTTATCTCAATTACGACCGCCCACTATTGCCTGCAGAATTGTCGGAATTCAAGAAGTGTATCAAACGCCGTTTGCGCGGCGAGCCGGTGCAGTATATTACCGGCACCCAAGAGTTCTGGTCCATGCTCCTGCATGTCAGCCCGGATGTGTTGATTCCGAGACCTGAAACAGAAGTGCTGGTGCAAACCGCTCTGGATCATTTGCATTCTACCTGGCCGCAAGAATCTACTTTCAGCATCCTTGATGTGGGTACAGGCTCTGGCGCCGTTGCCATCTCGCTTGCCCGAGAACTCAGCAAGGCTCGCATTGTTGCTCTCGACGTCTCTTTCAATGCCCTGCAGCTGGCAAGAAAAAATAGTCTGCACCAGGGGGTGAGCGGCCGGCTTCTGCTGGTCTGTTCTGATCTTCTTACAAGCATCAACAAGGAAACCGCCAAGTTCCACCTGGTGGTGAGCAATCCACCCTATATACGCAGTGAAGAGCTGCCGTTGCTTCCCAGAGAGATTAGCGCTCATGAACCTAGAAGTGCTCTCGATGGTGGGCCTGACGGTCTCGCTGTCATAAGGAGAATTGTGGCCCAAGCTGCCGAGGTGCTGTTGCCTCGGGGGGCCCTTGCAGTGGAAATAGGCGCTGACCAGGCGGAAGGAGCCTTGCAACTGGTCAGTGCTGATTGTCGTTATAACAAAGTCCGTGTGGATAAAGACTACAGTGGCATGGACCGAATCCTGCTAGCCCAGGTGGCCTGAGCACCGAGATGGCAGCGAGGTTCCAATATTCTTTGCCCGGCAGGGGGCCTCCCTGGTGCCGTGCCTGCTGCGACACAGCTGCCATGGTGCCGGATGCGTGCCTGAGCGCTCGCGGAAACATCTGAGCTACTTCAATTTTCGCTGGTGAGGTGATCCATGGAGAAACTTATAATCAGAGGAGGCAGCCCCCTCAAGGGTACTGTGCAGATTAGCGGCGCCAAGAATGCTGCCCTGCCCATTCTGGCTGCCACTTTGCTCACAGGGGGAGTGCACCATCTTTCTCGGTTGCCAACATTGCGAGACATCCGAACCACCAAAACTCTGCTGTACCATCTAGGCGCCACCTTCGACGAAGGCGAGCCTCTGCGCATTCACAGTGAAAACATTGACGGTTACGAGGCCCCCTATGACCTGGTGAAGACCATGCGGGCTTCTGTTCTGGTGCTAGGTCCTCTGGTAGCTCGAATGAAGCGGGCTCGCGTCTCACTCCCTGGCGGCTGTGCTATCGGTGCCCGTCCCATTAATCTTCATCTCTATGGTCTCGAGCGTTTGGGAGTCTCAATAGAACTCCGACATGGCTACGTGGAAGCCTCCGCCAGGAAACTTATCGGCAATCACATTTACCTTGATATCCCCACAGTGACTGGCACCGAGAACCTCATGATGGCTGCAGTGCTGGCCGAAGGCGAAACTATCCTGGAAAATGCTGCTCGAGAACCCGAGGTTGTGGACCTGGCTGTTTGTCTCAACAGCATGGGAGCCCGCATTACAGGGGCCGGGACTTCTCTGATCAAGATCGAGGGAGTAAAAGAATTGCGCCCCATGAATCACGCTATAATGCCAGACCGCATCGAAGCGGGAACATACCTTGTTGCTGCTGCGATTACCCGTGGGGATATCACCATCCAACCTTGCAGACCTCAGCATCTCGAGGCGGTCATCCGGAAACTAGAACAGGCAGGCGTCCAATTCCATATTGCAAGCGAGAGCATAAGGGCCATTGGTGGAGAGGTTGTCCGCCATGCTGATGTGAAAACCATGCCCTTTCCTGGATTTCCCACAGACATGCAGGCACAATTTATGGCGCTTATGAGCATTGCAGACGGGCAGAGCACTATCACCGAAAGGATCTTTGAGAATCGCTTCATGCATGTCAGTGAACTTCGCAGGATGGGTGCAGATATCACTGTGGAAGGCAATACTGCCATTGTTCGAGGCCGCGCCAATCTCCAGGGAGCACCGGTCATGGCCACCGACCTGCGCGCCAGTGCCTCTCTCGTGCTAGCGGGACTTGCCGCCAATGGGGTAACTGAAGTCTCCCGAGTGTACCATCTAGACAGAGGCTACGAGAAAATAGAAACCAAACTTACAGGCCTGGGAGCTAACATTGAGCGAGTTGCAGAATGACTGCCCCCAGTAAACAAACAGCCAGTGGCAGTAAAGCTTCTGGACATTGAGCTCCTGCCAGAGCCATGCCACGCCCCCATCCTTGTCCGCAATCGACTAATCTGCTATATTCATTCTGCTGCTTTAAATCAGTTTGCCACAGATTCTGGGCGCACCAGGAAACACCGCTATAAACTGGGGCAAACCATTATTCGGGGCACAGGGCATCAGGCAACAAACTTCTGCAAGCAAACGCCTTAGAGACTGCTGGAGTGTGGCAGCATACCTGTTCGAGTTCGGCAGATTCTCTCACCTTTATCCCGAGCCTCACCGTTGCAGCAGGTACGAGGAACCCTGTCTTCCCCGTTTGCTTTACCTTCTTTTGGCAGGCACTCATGGGACAGCCACATCATCGCCCTCTAATCCCGCTGTTCGTCTGCTTCTCCTCTGGGATAGCCCTGGGCCATCATCTGCCGCTCACCACCCTGACCATTGCAGTTCTTATTGCTGTTCTTCTAGGCCTACTCATTCTATGGAATGTTCGCTGCCAGCACACCTATCTGGCTCCCTTACTCCTTTTTCTCTTGATTGGCATGCTCTTCGCTCGCAGAATCCCTGATCCCGGCCATCCTCCAGCTGGAATAAAATTATTGCTCCAGCAGCGGCAGACCTTCCTCATTGGCTACATTGCGGGACCTCCAAAAAGACGGCTAGACAGGATGGAGCTTGTCGTCGACATTGATTCATTTCGACATGAGGATAAACTCATATCCACACATGCTCGCATGCTGCTTCGCCTCGGGACATGTTCTAGGTCCTGGCAAATGGGGCAATGGCTGGCCGGACAGGTAAATGTCAGGCCAATCCGCAACTTCAATAATCCCGGAGGCTTCGACTACCGGCAATATCTGGCGGATCAGAATATCTGGCTCAAAGGATATCTCAGCTCTGACGCATCCCTTCTTCCTCTGGCTGAGCCTCGCGGCTCACCATGGACAAGGCTGCTGGTGAGAATCCGCAGCAACAGCCGTTCCTTTTTTGAAGCATGGCTCCCGCAGAACGAGTCAGCCCTGTACCGGGCCCTCCTGCTTGGCGAGCGCTATGCTCTGAGTTCCAGAGTGCGAGAGCAGCTGTATGCAGCAGGTGTAGGACATTTGCTGGCAATCTCTGGGCTTCACCTTGGCATGATTGCCGGCATAGTATTTCTCATATGCCGCACCATTGTTGTCCGTATCCCACAGCTAGTTGGCCGCTGGGGTGCTTCACCTGTTGCAGCGCTTGCTGCCCTTCCCATCAGCCTGGGGTATGCATCCCTTACTGGGATGGGATTGCCAATTGTCCGAGCAGCTATAATGTTGGCCTGTGTCACCTTCGCACTGGTCAACCGCAGAAAGATAGATCTGGGCAACACATTGATTGTTGCTGCCTTCATCATTCTGACAGGTTCTCCCCAGGCCCTGTTCAGCCCATCATTTCAGCTCTCTTTCATCGCCGTCGGGGCTCTGGTGTGGCTGGTTCCCCGAATACCCCTGCCAGGCTGCCTCACAGGGAGCAGCAGTGGGCCCATCAACTGGCGAGGACATGCAAGATGGCTCTGGCAGCTGCTCTTGGTCTCTGTGGTCATTTCAGTAGCCACAGCTCCTGCAGTAGTACATCATTTCCATCGCTTCAGTCCGGCAGCATTCATAGCCAATCCCTTGATAGTGCCCATTGTCGGCTTCCTCGTACTGCCCGCAGGCCTTTTTTCCCTTACCTTTCTTCCACTAAACACGCAACTTGCCGGCTTCATCCTCAGCATGGGCGCCCTTGGACTCGACTGGATACTGGAGTTCACCCACTTCATTTGCCAGTTGCCATGGGCCACCATCTGGCTGGGAGAGCTGTCATCCTGGCAGATGGCCCTGCTCTACCTTGTTCTTCTGGTGCCATGGCTGCCTCTTCGCCGCCTGTATCGATCTTTGCTCGGTGCTGCTGTTTTAGTCATCCTGGTGCTCAACTGGATGCTGGCTGGCCTGGTTGCTGCTCGGCCAACTGAACTTCGCGTCACTTATCTCGATGTGGGCCAGGGGAGTTCAGCCGTGGTTGAATTTCCTGGAAAACAGGTGATGCTTATTGATGGCGGCGGTTTTCAAAAAAGCAGTTTTGACCTGGGCAGGCATGTTGTGGCGCCCTTCTTGTGGCGCCGTCACATACGTCGACTGGACTACATCGTCTTGAGCCATCCTCACCCTGATCATTTCCGCGGACTGCTTTTCCTGGCATCTCATTTTCCGGTAGGGGAGTTTTGGTACAACGGCATGCTGACAAACGATCAGCAACTGCTTGAACTTTTTCGCTGTCTGCAAACCAGGAGCATCCCCTGCGTGCCGCCTCCTCGCCTCGGTTCGCCAAGAAATATTCAGGGAGTCTCTGTCCAGGTCTTTCATCCCTTTCATGGTCACCCCGGTAAGATCACCAGCCACGACCCTCACCAAGTAAACAATCTTTCTCTGGTGCTCAGAATATCCTATAAGGAATGTTCTTTTCTTTTTCCAGGCGACATAGAGCTTGCAGCAGAACAACGACTCTGTCTGTTGCCTACATTGGGAACAACCTCCGTTCTCCTGGTACCGCACCATGGCAGCCGAACTTCGAGCTCCCGGCAATTGTTGCAAAAGCTAAAACCTCGCATTGCTGTTTTCTCAGTGGGATTCCAGAACCGTTTCCACTTGCCTGCGCGCCGTGTCTGGGAACGATATCATCGCTTGGGTATTCGTACTTTCCGAACAGATCGGCACGGTGCTGTGACCGTCTGCACCGATGGTCACAACCTTAGAGTGGCTACCTTCTTGGGGAATAATAGGGAAGGGGGATAGGTTTGGCGCCTCGAGGGAGATGTCTGGGTATCTCTTTCTTCCAGCGAGAGCAGTGCTGCGTCTCCAGCAAGCTGTCAGGAGCACGGCAAGGACCTCTAAGCGCCAATCAGGACAGCGGCAATGCATCTAGCAGCACGGCAACGGTCCTAGTCGGCCAACCATGCAGATCTTGCAAAAGAAACTGCACCTGATTGTCTTCTCCTGCGAAGCAGCATTTTGCAGCCATTGATAGATGCAAGATGTCGGGATCAGGGTGGCCAGCCATATTGCTGCCATGTCCCGACACTCCCAGGGCGGAGAAGGGCACTGTGCGGCAAGAGAGCTGGACCTACGAAAGCGCCTTATTGCAATTGCGCCAATTTCCGCTGGGCAATCTGTGCCTGGTCTGTCTTGGGGTAATCTTTGACTATCTTCCTGAGGAGAATTCTGGCCGCTGTCTTGTCTCCTAATTCGAGAAATGCCATACTCTGCTTGAGCAAGGCACTGCTGACTTTGTCACTCTTGGGATACTGCTTTATTACCTTCTCGTAAGCAGTTATAGCTTCCCGGTATTTCCCCTCGCCATAATAACATTCTCCCAACCAGAATTGGGCGTTGTCGGCAAGATCTGTATGGGGATACTGCTCGAGGTAGCGGCGAAATCCTGCCCTTGCCTGCTCAAAATTGCCGCCCTGAAATAACCGAAAAGACTCTGCATATAGCTCCTCTGGACTTTTTACCCCGTGGCCTGCTGCTCTGGTTTCGGGCCTGGCAGTCTGTGGCTGAAGCTTGGCTGGCCCTCCTCTTTCTGGCTGGCTCGGAGTTGGTGTAACCAGCTCAGCAAGCCCCATAGAGCGAGCAACGATATTCAGTTGACTGCGAAGCTCTGCAAGACCTTTCTGCACTTCCAGCATGGAAGTCATCTGGCTCTGTTCAATTTCGTTGATTCTCTCCTCCTGCCGCTTGCTCCTGGCAGCACTCTCTTCGAGTTCACCCGACAACCTTCCAAGCTCGACTTCCATACGGTCCAGCTGCGCTCCCACCTGGGCCTGAGTCTTTCGCAACGGTTGACTGGCAGTCTCGAGACGTTGATCATACTCCTGCAGCTTCTCGTCCAGCTGTTTCTGCAACTGGGCCATTTGTGAGGTCACTTTTTCCAGATCACGACGGTTTGTCCACACCTGTCTCTGCAGCACATCTATGTCCTGCTGTGATGCACAGCCGCTAAAAATGAGGAGCACAACCAGGTACTCTATCAGGTGGACTGCCCTCCAGCTTTTCCCCTTCTCGGTAATCAACATGACCACCTTTCCTCTGTAAAGCCTTTGGCGCCTGAAGTGATTATATTTTCACCCAGTATAGTTTCTTTTAGGAATACAACATTATAACTTGCATATAAAAAAGTGCACCACTTATTCGGCTAATCTCTGTTGGTTCAAAGTAAATCGCCGGCTCTGGTTCCCATCAAGGGAGAGCGAGCCGGCGTCTGTTTCCAAAACTACTTTTCAGTCAACGCAAACATGCCATTACCTTATGACAAAGTGAGCCCGCCTGTTTTTCCACCAGCAACTTTCCGTATGTTGCGTACAGAGCGGCCGTTCCTCACCATAGGAGATGGTGACAATGCGCTTCTCGGCAATCCCTGCCCTCACCAAGTAGTTCTTAGCGCTGTTGGCTCGACGATCACCGAGTGCAAGGTTGTACTCATTGCTGCCGCGTTCATCACAATGTCCCTCGATAAGCACGCGTACATCAGGATGCTCACGCATATACGCGGCCTTTTCGTCAAGGATCTGGATAGCTGCAGGTTTGAGCACATACTGATCAAAATCAAAATGAATGTCCTGTTCCTCGAAGGCCCGTCTTTTGGCAGCCTCACTCTCTTTGGCAGCCTCAGCTTCCTTGGCCTGTTGCTCGCGAAGCCGCTGTGCTTCCAACAAAGCTTGCTGACGCGCAGCTGCTTCTGCGGCCTCCTGCTGGGCTTTCGCCTGCTCCTCGGCGGAAACCTGCTCACCCGGCTCAGGCCCAACGCCCACAACCCTCTTCTGGCAAGAGACTGCGAAGACCAACAACACGATCAGGAAAATAGATCCCACAATCCATGTAGTTCTCTTCCCCATGCCTGATTCACCTCCTCTCCCTGGTTACATCTGTCACCGATTATGCAAAAACCCCACCAGTCTCGAGCGACCGGGCAGCCCGGAATATTTTTCCCTTGCTCTGCCCATCACCCCCTTTTCGAATCTCTTATACTATTAAGGACCGGTCAAGGTCAATCGTGGAGACCAGGCTGGCTCCGTATGACTCCCCCCAATAGTTAAATTGATTCGCCGCTGATCACTGCCGTTGGCCAGCATCACCCAGAGAGTGGCTTTTCCCTGGCGATCGGATTGAAAGAGAATCAACCTGCCATCCGGCGACCAGCTCGGGCTTTCATTGTTGCCGCTGCCTCCTGTGAGCTGACGCAAATCAGTGCCGTCCGGTCTGATGAGGTACAGATCAAAGCGACCGTCACGAGAGCCAGCATAGGCAATCCAGTCTCCCCGAGGAGACCAGGCTGGCGAGGTATTGTAGGCTCCGTCGAAAGTGAGCCTTCTGGTAAGCCCGCTCTGAAGGTCCAGGATGTATATCTGCGGCTTCCCGCCTCTGTTGGAAACATAAGCCACTTTGCTGCCATCGGGACACCATGATGGCGACACGTCTATGGCCCAGTTCTTGGTCAGTTGTTTCAAAATTCTGCCAGTATCGTCCAGAAGATAAATCTCGGGGTTGCCGTCGATAGTCAAGGTGACAGCTATCTTGTTCTCCCTGGGATGCCAGGCCGGAGCCATGTTCAGACCACTGCGTCTGCTAATTTTCTTGGCAATCCCTGTCATGAGGTCTACCACATAGAGCTCCTGCTGATCGCTCTTGTAGCTTACGTAGCTGATGCGCTTGCCATCTGCAGACCACGCTGGCTGCAAGTCTATGTTGTTGTCATGCGTGAGCCGTACAATGTGACTGCCATCGAAATCCGCAAAGTAGATCTCTTTATGTCCCGTCGCGTCACCCACAAAGGCAATCTTGCTGGTAAATATACCTGGCTCTCCGGTGAGATAACTCATCATGTCGTCACCAAACCGCAGAGCCATTTGTCTGGCAGCGCCAATGTCACCCTCGTATGCCTTGGTCAACAACAGCTTCTGATGAACCACGTCAAAGAGCGAACCGCTCATTTCCAACAGATTTCCTCTGATACGATAGGTGCCGCGCACTAGCAAATCAGCGCCGAGAAAACTCCATTCGGCAAACTTGATCTCGCCAAGCGTGGTTCCCATCACCTGAGGATCCTCCAGGAACATTGCCTTGCTGAGCACTTCGAAAAGACCGCTGAATGCCAGAGCACGGCCGAGAGTGTCGGCCAGCCTCTCTGCCAGTGGCAGGCCAGCACTGTCTCCACCCTCATGGCGAAAGGCGGGAATGGCTATGGGAATCTTTTTCTGCAGAGGTGAGTTGATGTCGATATAAATCCTGCCAGCCACTGGAGACGCCTGCCAGAAAAGCACAAATGTGAGCAGCAACAACAGGTGCAGTGACTTGGAATATGCTCTGGAAACACAGCGGGGCATAGTGTTCTTCAGCTCCCATTCTCAGGTGAAAATCGCAAGACAATCTCTTCTTCTCTCGGACTATAGATGTCTGGAAATGGTGGAAAAGGCTTTGATTTCAGTACTGCTTTCAGCACCGAGTCGTCAAAGTAAGGATCACCCGATTTCTTTTCGAATCTGATCTGCGTGACAGTACCATCGCGCTTCACTCTCACAACTACTACAGCCTCCAGATGGTCTTTGCCTGCCACCAACCGCTCCGGCAGCACCCAATTGCTCTCAACTTTGTCATAGACAAGCGCCCGGTATAGACCCAGGGCCTGACTCAGGTCTTCTCCCTTCATGCCGCCTATATTGACAAGGGAAACCTTCTTCTTGCCAGCTTGCACACCGGGGGATCTGGCGGCATTCTCTCTAGGCCTAGCAGTGGGGGCTGGTGGCTTCTGCGGCAGCTTTTTCACCCTGCTCTCCACAACCTTCCTCTCCGGCAACTTCTGCAGAGGTGGTTGCGTTTTCATCTTTTGCAAAACTGGCTTCTGCTGTTTCGCCCGAAAACGAGGCAAAGGCAAAGCTCTCTGTTTCGAAGCCGCTCTGCTCGCCCGCTGAACAGCGGTGGTTCTTCTTGGCGCCCGCACCTCCATCTCCGGCAGACTCACCAGTTCTACGGAATAGACAGGGCCAAAACTCCTTCTGGAGGGAAACAAGTCCGGCCATGCTGTCCCGCCGATAATCACTGCGCTGTGTATCAACAGTGACAGGCCGATCATATAGACCCACTGCCGCCTGTCTGTGCGCAAGCGAAGCTGTGACCTGGCAACTGCGTCTGCAATCATGATTTTTCTGGCAGCGGCTCGGTAACCATGCCTATGCGCTGGATACCGCTGCGGCGAACCGCAGCCATTACCTGCACCACATCCCCATATGGCACACTACGGTCTGCCCGCAGGAAAACCGCCTTCTCTTTCCTGTTCTGAAAGATACTCTTTAGCTTGCGTTCCAGAGAATCTAGAGAAATCTTGTATTCATTGAGGTAAATCTCGTGATTGGCCTTCACGGTGATCACCAGACGCTCTTCTTCCGTGTGTATAGGTCCCGTGGTGGTTTTCGGTAAATTCACATCCACGCCTTGCATCATCATAGGCGCTGTGACCATGAAAATAATGAGCAACACCAACATGACGTCCACCAGGGGCGTCACATTGATATCTGCAAGGAGTTTCCTGTTGCCGCCACTTCCCACATCCATTGAGCACCCTCCCGGCAATCCACAGCTGCCAGCCGAGCATCTGCTGCTGCCTTCTGCAAAATAGCCAGATCTTTACCTCTGAGTGCCGCTGGCTCGCGCCAACTCCTGGACCTCTTTCTGGCTGGCGCGGCGCAGTAAATCCCTCTTCACCAGGTTAATGAAATCATTGGCAAAATTCATCATCTCAGTTTCCATGCCGCGCAGCTTGTTGGCAAAATGATTGTAAGCGATTACTGCAGGTATGGCAGCAGCCAACCCTACAGCCGTGGCTATGAGTGCCTCTGAGATTCCCGGGGCAACCACGGCCAGGGTGGCTGATCCTTTCAGCCCGATGCCCTGAAAGGACATCATTATGCCCCAGACCGTGCCGAACAGGCCAATGAAGGGCGCTGCATTGCCGGTAGTTGCCAGCAGGGAAAGGCCTTTTTCCAATCTCTGAACTTCACCTGCTGCAGCGCTGCGCAGAGCCCTCTCCATATTGTCTATCCAGGACATGGGCATCTCCACATCCTGGCTCCGCACCGCCCTTTCCGCTTCACTAAATCTAGTCAAGCGTCCGAGCTCCAGATATCCCACCCGAAATACTTCGGCCAGATGGCTGTCTCGCATTTTCTTGGCTTCTCGAAACACCGCAGCCAGACTCTTGCTCTCCCAGAAGACAGTCAAGAATCTGGAGCTTTCTTTGTTGGCCCGACCAAACACCCGTTGCTTTACCAGAATAACAGCCCAGCAGGCAATGGAGAGCACGGACAAAATGATGAGGACGCACTTTACCACCACGTCAGCCCCGAGCACCATCTCGAGGACGCTCCCTTGGCCGCCCAGGGCAGCTGCCCATACAGGAGGTGGAGAGACAAAGAGAATGGTTTCCATAGCTTATTGACCTTTCCTAATCTGAGCCAGGCGTGAAGTTGCCAAGCATCTGCGCAAGAGCCGTGCTGCTGTGGCTCTTGCTTTCACTGTGGCCAACTTGAATCAACACCTAAATCCTGATAAAATCTCTTTTATTTTAAAGGCCTTATTGCATTCAAGGCAAGCTATCACCGCCCTGATACTGTGTCAAGAGAATTTGTTGTCCCATACCATGTGCAATGAGGAGAGTCATGCAAAGCTGGTCGAAGGCAGCCAGTGCGGGTCTGGGATACCTGGTGGCAGGCCCCCTCGGAGCCGTTGCAGGTTACTTGCTCGGTCGTAAAGTTACCACCAGAACCTCTCGCGAAAGAGACCAACTGCTGCTTGCCGGCCTCCTTGGCTGCGTGACCGTCCTCAGCAAGGTTGCCGGCACCACCACGGAAGAGAGGCTCTATATTGTCCATTTCCTGGGCCGGCTTCTCTGTCTCGAGGCGGCAGAGGAAAACAATCTGGAGGATCTTTTCCAGCACCTTTACTCTCTGGAGCTCGATCTGGAGACGATGTGCCGGAGTATCAGCCGTCATACCAATAAATCTATGCGGCGGCATTTGCTGGAGATTCTTTTTCTCGTCTGCAGACTGCAGGGTGATATCAGCCGTGCTCAGCTGACCGTTCTTCGCCGCATAGCCACAATCGTCAAGCTGGACGAGCATGTCTGGCAAACGCTCTGCACACGTTATCATTCAGGAACTCCCTCCCTTGATGACGCCGTGTGCTATGCCTTGCTTGAGCTCGAAACAGGGGCACCCTTGCCAGCGGTAAAAAAGGCCTACCGTCGTCTCGCCAAACAGCATCATCCTGACCGGCTGGCTCGGCAGGAGCCAACCTGCCGCAAGAGAGCCAGTGGCCGGATGGCCATGATCAATCACGCCTACCAAACAATTCTCCAGCAGAACACAGGATAAGATCGACCAGCCAACCTGCATTCACGGCTCAGCAACAGATCTCCAGGTCGCTAAAAAAGTAGCCGATCTCAAAGGCAGCTGTTTCTGTACTGTCTGAACCGTGAACAATATTCTTCTCTATATCAGTAGCATAGTCCCGCCGAATGGTTCCTTCTGCCGCCTCTCGATAGTCTGTGGCACCCATTAACTCACGATTGGCCTTGATGGCCTCTTCACCCTCGAGAACCATCACTACAACTGGTCCTGAACTCATAAAATCAGTAAGACTGTCAAAAAACGGTCTTTGCCGGTGCACTTGGTAAAAGCCTTCCGCCTGTTCTTTGGTCAAGCGTAACATCTTCATAGCCACTACCTTGAGACCTCTACGCTCGAATCTGCCAATCACTTCACCTATAAGTCCCCGTTCCACCCCGTCAGGCTTGATAATGGATAGTGTCCGCTCCATACGACCTCCTTAACTTCCCAAGCTCTCCTCGTAAGCAGCAAGCAATCCGGACTGAAGAATTATCGCTTTAGTGCTTTATTGATAGTTGCCCACTCATCCTTGTCAAGGAAAATCTTTGTTTGTCCCTCTGTTCTAGATGCAGTGCACCGAGGAAAACCGGTTAGGATGCGAAGGTTCGATACGCAAAGAAATGTAAGTCCGAGGAAGCAGCAACGAGAACTGTGCTAACTAATCTTGACAGTTAGTGGCCGAGTGGCTAGTTTGGTTGATACAAAATGAAACTCATTTTTAATTGAGAGTCAACGTCATATGTCCAGAGAATGAAACAACAATATGGTGCCAGATGGAGGCGCCACGTGCAGATACAGGAGAAGATAAAATGAGTGAGAACATCACTGCAGTAGAAATGTTCCCCAAAGGCGCCTCTGCTCTTGCCGAGTTCAATTATATCCAGAGCATCACCGACTTGAATCGGGCAATTCGGCTCGATAAAGATTTTTCTCTTGCCTACCTGAGCCGTGGCGTAGGGAACTTGAAACTGCGAAATACTTAGAAGGCTGTGGAGGATTTCACCAGATTCGTCGACTTGAACCCCCAGGATCCAAAGGCATACCACATCAGTGGTTTGGCACGGCTGGATTGTCAAGATCCTGAGTGTGCCATTCGGGATTTTGACAAGGCAATCGAGCTTGACCCCACCTACATTGCGGCCTACCTCAGTCGGGGAACAGCTCACGCCGAAGCAGGAACCAATGACAAGGCCCAGGAGGACCTCTCTATTGCCACCACAATGGCCGAGAGGGTCGCCTTTGACTTCATGATGAAGTACAACATCTCATGGCGGGGTTATGTGGATGATGTAGAAGGAGAGGACATATTTGCCGGCTCGGGCGAGTGAGATGTATCTCAATTCGTAGCTCTAACCCGTTACAAGAATACGGCTTTTCAGAACATCAAGTCACTGAAACTGGAAGGCAGAAACTAGCTACATCCCACTTTCATTTTTGCGGCCAGTCAGAGGAAATTTGGCAGGCGCAGGACATGACCAAAACTGAAATTCCCCTTCAGGCAGAGTTACGTAGATGGGAGCAACACTTTATCCTTGGGCCTCGCATGTCGAAGTTCCTAGGGGAAGTATATTTTTAATAATCAGCAGTGTAACTAATTGATCCCGGAGGATTAAATGCCTGACCAAGATTTGCCTCAAGCCAGTTCCAAAGAGAGGATCCTTGCCACCATAGCCAACAAGAAAGACCCTACACAATTGGTGGAAATAGTCCACCTCCCTGACAAGCAGCTCTTTGTCACCCGGGGAATTTCCCATAATTTCCACATCAAGGAAATCGCCATTCCCCAAGGTCACATGCTTGCTGAGATTCACGTGGTCACTAAACTCCTCTCCTATCTCCTGGAGCGCATTGCCGACGCAGCAGACTTCAACCTACTTTTTCGCTACAGTAACGATTTCGAATTTGACAATCGTAGATACCACTTCCAAGAAATTGACGATTACCTGCTCCTGCTTGCCGTAGACTAGCGATTCCGATCATGGACGCTCGGCGAGCTCCATCCACCCCTCCCTTGGCGACTACCACCCAACTTGGCTGTTGCAGTCCTCCAATTCCCCATGAAGACATGACCGCAGCGCCGTTTCGGAAGTGTAAGCATTGTCATTGGCCGCAACAGATTCACAGTCTTTGCAAAAGCATGCACACGGAAAAAAGAGATCCGGCACTTGGGTGCCGGATCTCTTTTTTTCCGTGTGCTTCAAACCTTATTCTTTCTGACTTTCCTCCTGTGCAGGTGCTGTCTGAGCATCCACTTCATCCCCCACCGCTTCCGCCTCGGCCTTTGCCAAGGTCTCCCCCGATGGTATTCCCTCAGGAGCAGGGACTGCTACCGAACTGTTCACCTCAATGCCAAAAGGTCTATCAATATAGGCTGCATAGCCCATGGCTGCAGTTCGGTAGACCAGATGAGCGAGCTTGCTGTACGGAAGATAAGCAATGATATAGAAAACGCAGACCAGATGAATAAAGTACATGGGATAGGCAATTCCTGCAAGCCCCGACAAACGTGATAGCCATGAGAGGAACCCTGTGATTGCTACTACCAGGATGGCTATGATCAGAGACCAATCTAGGTATGTTGTGGTACTCTCCGCCGTCTTCGGCTTCCGCCTGTTGGCAATCACCAAAATAATACCCGACAGCAAAGATACGCCTGACGCCAAGGCAAATAGCTTTATCGGATTAAAAAATGGGTAGGGAGGGGCCAGAAAATCGCTCCGGACGATGTAAAGCCCAAGAAATCCTATGCTGGTGACAATAAAAAGCCCCACGAAGCCATAAAGAGTCAAAAGGTGGGCCCAATAGCGATCCCGATTGGTGGTGCAGAGCTTGAACTTGCTGTGCAATAGAATAGTCGGTATTACCGAGACCAGACTCTTGAGGTAGTCATTTATCACCAGCGGCTTATCTTCGGCATAGCCCTCGCGAATTGCATTGCTGTGAATTCCCTGAATAAAATTATTGAGTCCAAAGCCAAAGGAAACCATGGCAAGAGTACTCATGACAATAAAGATGCTGTCAACAAGGTAGTGAGGAAAAAAGCGGGCAAACTCTATTTCACCCTCCGGTATGTGGAGATGTCCTGTCAGCGACAGCAAGAACAAGAAAAGCAGTACAGGAATTCCCAGCATGACTGGGAGGTACTTGGCTTCACCCACAACCTTGCCCATGAAACTGGGAAAAGCAAAGTACCTGAAACTGAGGGCGCGAATGGCACGCAACACATCGCCAGGTCTGGCGCCCCTAGGACAGTAAGTGGAGCAGTCATTACAATAGTGACAGAGCCAAATATCCACATCGTTCAGCAACCTGTCTCTAAGGCCCCACTGGGAGTAGATCATCTCTTTACGGGGATACGGTTTTTCATCCGGAGACAGGGCGCAGACTACTGAGCAGGTGGCACATTGAAAGCACTTTTTCAGAGTGTCTCCGCCCGCTTTCTTCACCTCGCGAATAAATTCGAGATCGGGTTCTAACAAGGTCACTGGCCTTTTTTCAACCGCTGCCTCGCCTTCCCTCACCGTCTCGCTCTCCACCGCAGCCTTGATCCCTTCTTGCACCGCGGACTCTTCTGCCATTTGTTCCACCTCCTCGTGCTCTGCCTCGCAAGTGGGTCGTTGTAAAGTGTCAGCTTTTTCTCATTGTTCAACAGCAGTCCTGAAGAGATAACTTCTGCAAAAAATTCATAATTCGAGCAACTAGAATCCCTTAAATGGGTTCGGGCCGATCTCTTCCATGGTTTCCATAAACTCAGCTATCATCCCTGGAAGCTTATCGTATTCGTCTATAGCGATTTCTTTTTGTTGTACACGCTCCTTTTCGAGAGCCAAGCTCTTCAAGGCCTCACCGATCTTGTCCATGCGGATATCCGCCAATTCACTCCCCTTGATCATGTGGCACTGATAGTCGTCACCATATTTGCAACCGATCATCAAAATGCCGTCAATCCCCTTAGCGAGTGAATCTTTGATCCAGACCACATTCACCGACCCAAGGCACCGTACAGGAATGACCCTAACATAGGGCGAGTAGGTCAAGCCATTCAAACCGCAAATATCCAGGGCCGGGTAGGCGTCATTCTCACAAGCCAGGACAAGAATCCGGGGTTTCTCATCATACTCTTCTGGAACCTCGATAGCCTTAATCATGGATGAGATATTGTCAATGCTATAATCGGCAAAGTTGATGATCCGCTCCGGACAGGCCCCCATGCAGATACCGCATCTACGGCAACGCGTCGGATTGGGAAGCGGGGTTCCTTTCTCATCATCATCTAGGGCTCCAAATGGACATTCCTCGGTGCAGCGCTTGCACTGGGTACACCTCTGAAAGTAAAAATCAGGATAGGTCATATCCCCAGATCTCGGGTGAACGGCCACACCTCGGTTGGCGGATTCTAGACACTGGATGGCCTTGAGCGCCGCCCCGGCCGCATCCTCCATGCATTCAGGGATGCTCATGGACCTCCTGACCGTACCCACCGTATAGATACCGGTTCTACGGGTTTCATATGGGAAACAGATGAAGTTCGAATCCGCATAGCCCTCAAATAAATCTAGATCCCTAAACCCCGGTCCTTGGCGGTAGGCAAGTTGCATTATCGGATCATCCCTAGTCGTAGGCACCATACCTGTGCCCAGAACCACCATATCTACATTTACCTTGATTCTTTCTCCCAGGAGAGTATCATTGGCCTCCAATTCTAGCGTACCATCGCCATTGCCAGACACACTTACCACATCTCCTTTGGTGAGAAAAACCCCTTCATCGTCTTGGGCACTCTTGTAAAAGTACTCATTCAGGCCAAGCGTACGCATATGTTGGTAGAAAATATAAGCCTTAGCCTCTTTGTTATCTTCCCGCACATATTTGGCCTGCTTCAGGGCCACAAGGCTGGTAACGGCGGCAGCATAGGGAAAATCTGCATCACTTCCCTGCCCTGGGGATTGGATGAAGGCGATGCTCTGTACAGGTTTTCCATCAGAGGGGCGGACGATCTTGCCTTTGGCAGCCATCTCTTCCAGAGCCACGTTGGTCACCACATTGGGCGACTTGCCGAACCCCAGATGTTCGAATTCACCCTCTGCCGGCTCATACGGTTTCCAACCCGTGGCTAGAACTACTGCGCCAAAACGCTCGGCCTCGGGATTCTGAAGCAGGATATTGCACGGGTTGTCAGGGGTTGCTTCTTCAATACTAGCTGCCCCGGCCTCGGGTATTTCTTCACCCTTTGCTTCCAACTCGGCTTTCTCCTCTTCCGACAAGTCTTGAGGTATATCCCAGACGCTCTTGGTCCCCGCTTTCTTCAAAGTAACATCGAAAAGACCAGGGGCCCCCGCTATCCGCGCCACCTCCACGCCGGTACGAATGGTAATCTTCTCATGGGCCTCGGCTTCTTTTATAATCTTATCTATAATAGGGTCTTGTAGTGACTCGTACGGTGCAGACCACGGGACTTGTTTCCGCAATTTGGCAGCGTAGCCACCCAAAGCTTCTGACTTCTCAATAACCGTTGTCTCATAGCCCGCCCTGGCCGCTTCGAGTGCAGCGCTCAAACCTGAAACTCCACCTCCCAGCACGAGGATTTTCTTGGTAATCTCAGCCTCGTAGGGTTCAGGCGGCACCGTCCTCTGAGCCTTGGCTATACCCATGCGCAGATAGTCCTCAGCCATTTCCTGGATCAGTTCATAGGGATCCTCCACATCTGGTGGTGCTTCCTCACCTTCCTCGATAGGTTTGTGGCTCCAGACAACACCTTCCCTTAGGTTGACACGTTCCACCACAATGCCATGGCCGAAGTTGAACACATCGTAAAGCACACGTCGTGAGCAGGCGGCGATGACAACGGTGTTCACTCCTTCGTTCTCAAGATCCTGCTTTATGAGATCTACACCTTCTGGTGAGCACATGGTAGGATGCACCCTGCAGGGCTCTATGTTCATGTCGGCGGCAACCCCCTCCAGGCCGTCTATCTTGAGAGCCTCTCCAAGCCCACAACCTTGGCAGATATAAACACCTAACTTGTTTTCCATTTGGCTACCTCCTACCCGCTCACTATTGTCTGAATAGCCTTCAGGGCCATCCCGGTGGCATGCTGATTGGACGAGACCACATCCAGCGGTTTCACGGCGCAACCTGTGGCAAACATGCCACCTTTTTCGAGATCAGAGATTACAAAACCATCAGGGTCGTACGCCACATCACACGGCAGTTTGGTCTCCGCGGTGTTGGGCTCCATCCCAGTGGCGAGTACAGCCATGTCCACCTGCTGCTCGATCTTGGCCCCGGTGACCGCGTTTTCCGCCACCACAGTAATATTCTTGCTTCCGGTCTCTTCCCGAACCTCGGCTACCTTGCCCTTAATGAGGAAGATGTTTTCGTCTTCTTTGATCCTCCGATAAAACTTTTCGTAGCGATGCCCAGGCGCCCTGATATCAATGTAAAAAACATAGACCTTGGCCTCTGGATATTGTTCTCTCACGTAAAGGGCCTGCTTGAGAGATGCCATGCAGCATATATAAGAGCAGTACGGCAGGTGGTTCTCATCTCGTGAACCGGCACATTGTACGAAGGCAATACTGGATATTTCGGCGTTGTCTGACGGGCGCACGATTTTCCCATTAGTGGGGCCATTAGGAGCGGCCAATCGTTCCATCATCATATTAGTAATCACGTTATCGTACTCGAAGCCAAGATTGTCTATCTTAGCCGCATCGTAAGGTCTCCAGCCTGTTGCCCAAATGATGGCAGCTACTTTCAAAGTGATGCTCTTAGGCTGCATATCGAGGTCAATCGCATCGTACTTGCACGCCTCCAGACACCGTTGGGCGTCTTCGGTGCCGATAATCTCACGAGAAAGTACATACCGCATGGGAAACGCCATTTCATGGGGAAGATATGCCGCTTTCCGATTATCCATGCCAAAATTGAATTCATTGGAGACTTCCATGGTGCACGCCTTGGCGCACTCACCGCAACAAGTACACTTTTCGTTTACGTAACGGGGATTCAATCTTATCTTGACATCGTAGTTGCCGGGTCGGCCGGCAACGCTCTCCACCTCTGCCAGGGTAAAGAACTTGATCCTGGGATTATCCTTGATCCTGCGAAAATTGATTTCGAGCCCACAGGTGGGAGGACATAGCTTGGGAAAATAATGGCGTAGCTGCGCGACCCTGCCGCCCAGATAGGGATTCTTCTCCACTAGAAACACCTCGTAGCCCACCTCCGCAGCTTCGAGGGTGGCAGTCAAGCCACTAATGCCTCCCCCCACAACCAAGATGCTCCCCATCTTAGCTGCATCCTCCGGTCTCTGTGCCTCTGCCATGCTATTCCTCCCTGTCGCAAAAAATCTCCAGACGCCGCGTACGGCGTCTGGAGGGTTGACATCCACTTACGAGGCTACATACCTACGACTTCTTTAATATCCACTAGGTGGATGATGGGTCTGGTGAGCATGGTGAACTCGTCCTTCTCTGCATCGTAAACCGAGTTCACGAACACTTTGCCCCATTTCTCTTCATCCATCTTGGGGAAATCTCTGCGGTAGTAATAGCCCGGCCACCTGGTTTCCTCGCGGTACAGTTTATGCCTAGTATGGGCCTCCGCAAGTAAGGTGCGATGGACATTCTCCCAGCACCGCATGAGCTCATGGAGGTTGCGAGCCGCCAGCTTACTGAGATCCTCCTTGAGCAACTGTAGCAGATCCAGGGCGATGTTCAACGTCGTGGCAGTACAATTGTACTGGGAACCCCAGCCGGCCACATACTCGTCCATGATCTTGTTCAGGCGAAAGATGGCCATCTTGGGGGTAATGTAGTAAGGATTCACCTCTTCCACCGGAAGGTCGTACTTTTTATTGGTAGTTCCCAGGGTTGTGTATGCTTTATGTTCTTCATAAATCTTCAGCGGTTGAATAATCTTTTCCTTGAGCTTGGCAACCTCCGCCTCATCAATCTCTGGCATCTCCGGGTTCTCCACGATGTATTTGACCGCCGCCTTGGCTGCGATCCGTCCCTCAGTGAAGGAACCGGAAGAAAACTTGTGGCTGGAGTTGCCCACACCGTCCCCGGCCGAGAAAAGACCATTGATTGTGGTCATACGGTTATAACCCCAAAAGTACTCGCTCTTGGATTCCGCGGTCTGCAGATCCTCTGGCCCGCTCACCCAGGCCCCAGAGGCTCCGGAATGGGAACCGATAAAATAGGGCTCAGATGGCATGATCTCCGAAGGTCCCTTTTCAGGGAACACATCCCTGGCAGCCCAAAGTACGGCCTGGCTGATGGTCATATCCAAGAAATCCTCCCAGGCCTCGGCCTCGAGTTCCTTCAGTCTCTTTTTCCTGGTTCTCTCATCCGGCGCTTCATCAGCGATCTTGGCAATGGCCTTGTCCGTGTGGATGAGAATGGGGCCATTGCCTTTCTCAAACATTTCGATCATCATAAGATGATTCCTGAGACAGGTGGGAATCGGTTTCACCTTCCCATAAGGAGGCCAATTGTGCAGTTCTCCTCCTTCAGCCAGACCTTCGCCCATATAATTGAAGCCATCGGCCGCAGTTGCCGTAGCCTTGAAGAGCAGGAACCACGCGCCAACCGGACCATAGCCGTCCTTGAACCTGGCAGGAACGAATATCACCTCTTGGGAGCTCATCTCAGCGCCTGCCATGGTGGTCAGATAGGAGGATGAGCCAGCATTCCAGGGCGGATACCAGGCCCGGCCCAGACCTTCACCCGTCGAACGCGGCCTGAAGATGTGTACAGCACCGCCGGCGACCACAAGGCAGGCCTTGAATTTAAACACATAGATCTTTGGCTCCCTGACGCTGAAGCCGATGGCGCCGGCCACCCTCTTCTTATCGTTCTTGTCCAGAAGAAGCTGAACCACAAAAACGCGCTCGATAATATTGTCCATGCCGATGGCGTTCTTCCCGGCCTCGGCAACTATGGCCTTGTAGGACTCGCCATTGATCATGAGCTGCCAACGGCCCTCATGCACATAGTTCCCTTGCTCATCTTTCCAGATGGGCAGTCCGAAACCTTCGTACATATGCACAGTGCCGTTTACGTGCCTGGAAATATCCATGACCAGGTCGTCACGGCAGAGACCCATGAGGTCCTGTCGAACGTAGCTGAGGTAATCAACAGGCGTGTTCTCACCCTGGTACTGGTTGATGGCGGAAAGACCCATTGCCACAGCACCGCTGCGCTCCATGGCCGCCTTGTCTACCACCGTGACCTGCACATTGTTCTGCTTGGCCCAGTAGCCGGCCTCCACGCAAGCACCTGAGCCCGCCATGCCAGCACCGATGATCAGTAGATCAGTGGTGACCTCTACAGTTTCGAAAGCTTGCATATCTCCTCCCCTCCTTTAAGCACCAAGTGTCCACAGTTTGTCAGTCCTCAGGGAAGCGGGCTCCGTAGCGAGGAGCTGATCGTCCAGAGTACCCGGCCCATACCCGAAGCCACCATCTGGTTTAGCGCTCCCTTCTGGTGTGGTCCTTATAGGAAACTTGAAGCGTTTAATGGTGCCACCTCTGAACTTGATCGTCCACATGATGTCCTCGGTTCCTCTCATGGGCACAACACTGGCGCCCAGCGGGCAGAAATCCGCATAGCCTCTGACCTCAATGGCCTGGGTCGGGCATATTTTTACACAGTTGTAACACTCCCAGCACATATCAGGTTCCATGTTGTACGCCTTCATGCGCTCCTCATCCAACACCATGAGATCATTAGGACAGATGTACATGCAAGCGGTCTTTTCTCCTCCCTTGCAACCGTCGCATTTTTCATCAATGACAAAACTCGGCATTATTTCCCTCCTTGTAGTTAAATTTTAAACTGCCGTTCACAAACTAGCTTTCTTCACCTCCCTTCGCCGGGTATATCTGCAGGAATTTTTTCCTCTCCTGAGTTTGCCATACCAGAACCGACCCTTGAATTGCTTTTCCTGACTGCGGTCAAGCCATTCATTCAGATTTCCCCGGAAAGAATCGCTGCTCTGCAGGCAGTCGCCCGGCTTTCATCACCGGGGTCAGTGCGTTCCCCAGCCACTCGCTTTCGCCTCCAATGTAGTAAGCGAGAACCTCCCTACATCAGCACACCACACGTTCTTGCGGCTCAGGGACAGCGATACGCCTGCCGCAAATCCTCAAAAGCGCAAAAGTCGCGCCTCTAGGGACGGCAGCGGCTTACCATAACAGTAAATGCAGCTCGTACCCATGGTGTACTTAGCCACTAAGCCTTTGTTCATCTTGTAGTAACTTTTTTGCCGTCGGTTTTTTGAATGATGGTCCCGACAAACTCATTAGGGTTGGTCCAAAAGAATTTTGCTAGCTTTCAGGCATCAGCAAAGGCGCCATTCCTTGTTCGCAGGCGCCAAGTAAGTACACTTTGCTAATAAATTCACGATGTATTTTTCTTTATATCTTCCCCTTGGCGCTTTGTCAAGCCTTTTTAGTTGTCTATCCATAGCAAGACCTGGAATGACATCTTTGCCGCTGACTCAAGAATTCTCCTGAACTCATGTTAGTGTAAAATCTAGCCGCACTACAGTTCAAAGAAGCCCTTGATTTGGCTTGCCCAAGCGACTCGTCGGTCACCACCCTCCTGCTCTGCTCCGCTGCTCACTTCATCTCTCACAGCGAGATGGCCTCTCCTGCTCCACGCCAACATTCGCTGCTCACATTCTTTCAGAGCCCCTAGTCAATGCTGCCAGGCTTTTTCATCTCTGTCGGCAAAGCCAGACAAGTATACCCGGTTAGGGGAATACTACAACATCTACAACTGCCCCTGGATCTATACTGCTGCCTGCTCAAGGACTCTGCCAACTGGAAACAGCAAGCGACTTCCACTTCACTAGCTTCCGGCTTTGCTTAAAAAACTGGTCGAAAAGAGATTGACCCGACAGGTGCGGTGGGATAGGATTACGGCCGCAAACCTAGGGACTACAACGTCTAACTGATAATATGAAGAAAGGGACAACCATGAAGAATGGAAACACAACTCCAAAGAAGGGTGGTTTGACCGTGCTTAGGCCAGAAAGTAAGTTCCGGTTCTCCTGTCACCCTGGCATCGAGTGCTTTACCAGATGTTGCCGCGATATCATGATATTCCTTACGCCCTACGACATCATCCGCATGAAAAATGGCCTCAACATGTCCTCGGAAGACTTTCTGGAGGCCTATACCGTTTGCCTGGTCAGCAAAGAATCAGGCTTGCCAGTGGTAGCCCTGAAAATGAACGACGACGAAGAAAAAAATTGCCCCTTTGTCACTTCCGAAGGATGCACAATCTACCAGCATCGCCCCTGGTCCTGTCGCATCTATCCCTTGCAGCCCGAAAGTACCAAAATAACAGAAAAAAAGGGGAAAGAGTACTACTCGGTCATGGATGTCCCTTTTTGTCGAGGGCTTGCCGAGAATAGGACTGCCACGGTAACTGAGTGGATAGAGGAGCAGGGCATCCCCATCTATAAGGAAATGGAAACTCACTTCAAGAAAATCACCTTGAACCCCGCCCTTGCCGCTCACAAGATAACCAATAAAAGGCTTCAAGAGATGTTCTACATGGCCTGTTATGACCTAGATCGTTTCAGGCGCTTTGTGTTCGAAAGCAAATTTTTGCAAATGTTCGACGTGGAACCGGAAACCCTTGAAAAAATACAAAACGACGATGTTGAACTGTTCAAATTCGCCCTGAGATGGCTGGAATACGGCCTGATCGGCCAACACGTCCTCAAAGTGAGGCCGGAAGTAATGAAAGTCAAGAAACAGGAGTTCGGCATCAAATGATAGACCAAGCACTGATGCACCCCATACCGGGCGGACGGTTCAACTTCGCCTGTCACCATACAATACCCTGCTTTACGAAATGTTGTGCCAAGCTCGATTTGATCCTCACGCCGTACGACGTAATTCGTCTGAAAACCAGGCTCAATCTCTCATCAAAGGTTTTCCTCCGTCGTTACACCACCTCTTATGTGGCTGAGGAATATGGAGCCCCACTCGTCAAGCTCAAGATGAACGAAGACAAGGATCGCAAGTGTCCTTTTGTAGGGCCACAAGGCTGCTCCGTCTATGAAGATCGACCCGGAGCCTGTCGCATGTACCCAGTAGGACGGGCCGCCTCAAAGATTCCCGGAATGGCCAAGGCGGGAGAATATTATTTCCTGGTAAAAGAAGCACACTGCCTCGGCTTCCAGCAAAAGAAGGAATGGACCATTGATGAATGGCTCGAAGATCAGGGCTTGTCTATCTACAATACCATGAATGATCTTTTTCTGGATGTCACTGCAGGCATACAGCCAAATATTATGAAGAGTCTCAACGAAAAGCAAATAGGGATGTTCTATATGGCCTGTTACAACCTGGATGAATTCAGGAAGTTCATATTCTCCACCACATTCCTCGATCGCTTTGATGTTGAGCCCGATGTGGTTACCCGCATTAAAACGGACGACATCGAATTGTTGCGCTTTGCCTGCAGCTGGCTGCGCTTCGCCCTTTTCGGGGAAAATACTATTGCAACCAAGCCGGACTTGAGTCCACAACCGGCTCGTACTAGTCGATAATATTGTCTTTCAGGGCCTCGTACGACCAAACCGGAATCGGATCACATTTGCCGGTGTCTGGATCCAGCTTACACCGATACGAGGCCTTTGTTTGTTGTTGTTCCCACATGATTTCCCAGCCCCGAACAAAATAAGGGCATTCGTCATTGAAGCATACATAAAAAAACTCATTGGGCCAGGTAGATTGCAGGGGAACTCTCCATTTTTTCATCTCCTGCCCACAATGGGGGCACACAGGAGTTTTTCCTTTTGCCACTTTCTGCTCTCCTTTCGCAACCAGATGATCCTGTAGTTTTTACTATAAGGCTTTACTAGGATAATTCAACACGAAAAACCTTGGTTGACTCTGACAAAGCAGGGATTATAGTATTGGGCATTGTTATCTCTACGACACTGTTCTTGGGAAGGATAGAACATGACGAAGATAGTCGAAGAAAAGCGGCCTCGCGACCACTACAAAGCATCACTGGAAAATGGTTCTTTGGTGATGAAACCCTACTGCGCCTGCGGTAATCCCCTTGACGAAGATTACTTCTGCGAAAAGTGCGACAGACGCTGCCATTGCAACGACATAATTTGCGACAGCGAGGCCACCCTGGACTTGGTGAAGGGCTATATCAAGAGATCGGGGCAGTTTGCAGCATTCAGGGCAAAACTCGCGACTGAAGCCTAGGGGCCAATCTGCCGAAAGCCAAATTAGATAGTGTGCAGACGGCACCAAAAGCAGACCAATAACGATTTCTTCCTACTCCCTGCTGCCGCCTATGACAAGGCTTGAAGTTCTTCGAGCTTTTCAATAGCTCTGTCAAGCATTTTTTCGCCGCCGATTCTCTCCTGTGCGGCCAGCAAACGGGGTAGAGCCTCAACCTTGCCGAATTTCCCCAAGGCACCTCCGGCCCAATTGACAATATGGTGACTTTCGTGTTCCAGTAACTCCAGGAGCAAATCGTAAGAGCTGGAGACCTGGAGGTTCCCGAGCACGGAAACGATACCGGTCTTGATGGGATCAAAGGTCTTGTCCCTGCTAAACGCCTCCTTTATGTAAGGTATGACCTCCTCTCCAAGCTGCTCCAGATAATGAAGGCTGGCCCCGGAAGAATACGCATAGCCGAACATCGATATGTCGATGAGGGCACGAATTGCCAGTTCCGTACGGTAGTGGAAAAGAATTTCCGGCACATAGAGTCCAGCCCAGGAGTAGCGGCAGGCCAGCGGTAACAAATATGGAATAGCTTCCGGCCCCTGAGCTTTCAGCTCATCCAGGGTTTCCTGGAGAGCATTTTTCCGCACCTCATAACCCTTATCTTTGGTCTGCGGAAATCGCTCACTATCATCAGCACTCTGTAGCTCCTTCACCAGCGCGAGAATTGCTGCATTCTCTGTCTCGGGATAAAGCGTACGATACTCTTTGAATTTCAGGGCGATCCAATACTTCTGCAACCAGGTAAGAGGAGGGTAGTAGTAAGACAAAGTCGGCTGCTCCTCAGTTTCTGCATCCCGGTAGCGTCCGTGTTGGATAAAATAAGCCTTTTCCTCCTTGGCCACTTCCCAGCGGCGCTTGCAGATTTCTATGGCCTCGTCACAATCATAGGCAAACATACGACTGGTGGAAACAATGTCATACAGTCTGTCTTCATTGGGGTAGTCGCGCAGAAGCTTAGAAGAAACACGTATTGCTTCACCATACTGCTGCTTGGCAAGTAAACCAAAAGCCTCTTCTATGCTCTTGATAAGTCTTTTTTGCTCTTTTTCCTTTGCCCGACGTGCAGCTATTTCCTCCTCGCCGATAGTCATTCTGGCCTCTTCGTGTTTTCTCAGACAACAGCGCTTGTATTTTTTCCCTGAACCGCATGGACATGGATCATTCCTTCCGACTTTCTCCAGTACCACATCCTCTAATGCCGCCTTCTGGGTCTGAGCCTGGGCAAGTAGAGCATCGCGCATCTGTAAAAGCCGTTCCCTGGGAATACCGGCCTTTTCAGCAATGGCATCGGGGTCGCCACCCTGAAGCAATTCCAAAACAGGTTGCAGTTCAGACTCCGATATCGCCCCAACTGCAGGTGTGTCAGCACCACTCATTAAGCTATCTCCCTCATGTCAAGTGTTGATCTCTGTGGGTTATATTTTCTCGAAATACTCAATACACGCTTTGGCAAAGCCCTTAGTATACGAATGAAAATCAAAATCCTTTTGGCCTAGATGTCTATTCAGTATTTCAGCCCGAAAAATATCCCAGAATTTAGGTATTCCCCCCGCTCGATAAATGGCAGCAAGTTCATCATAATCGGCTTCGTACCGAGCAAACTCGAGCCCTTTCTCATAACCTGCAGCGAACCACTTCTCGTTGTAACCAGAATTCACCTCTCCAGTCATTTGCCCGCCTTTTCAATTGCAAAGCAGCAGTGCGCTATTCAACTCAAAGGACCTAGTTCCCAGGATCTCAATAAATCTCTCTACCTCTTGCCCGTTTTCTATCAGCAAAAGGGATCAAAGTAAAACCCACGGAACAATAAGGTATGAAAAGGCTCAGGTCAAGAAAAATTCGGGACTTCGTTTTCCCCCTGTCAGGCCCCAGCCAAGGCCATTATTCACTACAATGAGTCCCCGAGCGTTGAGGATTGGCAATTCGGCCGTGCTTCTGCCACTGAACAACTTCGCCCCCTAGCCTCTCTTCATCTATAGAACCATACACGCCCTGTATTCTAATAACGCCTCCTCTCATGTCGTCCGCCACCCAATGCCCAGCATCTCCTTCGATGATTATTTCGCCTGCCGTCATCTTTTTGCCGATGACATCGGCAACATTACCCTTCACTCTGATCTCCCCGCCGCTCATGCGGTAGCCAATCCAATTGCCAGCGTCACCGTCAATAGTTAATCTTCCGCCGGCCATAAATGTACCAATGTGGCTTCCCACATCTCCCCGAAAAAGAATCTCCCCGCTTCTCATCTTGACCCCAAGCCAGTATGCCCGACTGCCGACAATTTCAATGTGACCTCTGGTGTGCCGATAGCCAAGTCCTGAAACGCCCCCGCTGTATCTGGAAAGATTGAGATGGAGTATATCATCTCGCTGGATAACCTTGTCATAAACCCCGGAAATGAAGAACCCCAACAGTGCCCCACGCAGCCGGCGAGGCAAAATTTCGTTGAAAAGCCGCTCCACTTCTCTAAGATTTAGATCGTAGTCTTTGGCAACACTTTTCCCAAAACAAAAAACTCTCTCACCTGATTCCAAACGCCAGCCAGGTATTCTTAGCACCCAACTGCGGTATTGCCTAACGATATCTTCAAGTTTGTTGTAAGTATCTTTAATAAACTGACCATATCTCTCCTTTCTCTGCCGCTTGTCAGCATCAACACCTTTACATCTCAGCAGCTGAGGATTTTTCTCTAATAGTTTCCTAATTGATTCCATAAGATTTACAAATGGTTTTGCCTATAGCAATCCGTGGGATATCTCGCTCATTTTCAATTTCGACCAATCTTGCTGAAGCAGAGAGTTTCCTTTTTAGGAGTTCGTAGTTCTCTCTGAATCTATAGTCGCACTGTGTTTCACTTTTTAGCCAGATAATCGTCAACCGTCCTTTGACCGTAGAAAAATAGTCCACGACCCCAAGAATATTGTCAATGCCTGCGTCCGTTATCAAAATGTAGTCTATCACAATCCCAGCAAGGTTCTGCACATACTGATCAAGGCTATCCACATGCAGGGTGGTTCCATGTCCCTGATATACCTTCAACATTTCATAAACGCGCTGTCTGTCTGCTGTCAGGCCTAGTTCCATATTGACATCGGAGAAATTTATCACTCCCACTTTTGCCCCCAGTTCAAAGTAACTGCGAGCAACGGAGAAAGCGCCAAGAACTGCATACGAGACCACTTCCTCCGGATTGGGCATACTTCCCGATGAATCTATTATAATAACCGCATCTGGAACCGAAATTTCCCCATACCTCTCATATTCTGCCAACTCATACTTTCTGGCCAGGGAAGGCAGAACCTTGCCGTAGCTCTCCACGGCACTAAAGGTGTCAATATTGTCATCAAGGTTGAAGTCTGTTATCTGCTCGGGATAAAGGGAGCCTTTTTTTATAAGAGGTTCAATAAAGATAGAGTAGCTGCGACACTTGCTCCTGTACCAACCTACGTCCGGTCTGTCTAGAGCTTGTAGTAGGACGTTGTGCCCGGGGCTGATTCCTGTTCCGCCGGAGCGGGGTTCACTCGGAACCATGCCCGCCTCCTTTAGATTGTTGAGTATCTCCAATGCCATTTCACGGTATTCCTGCGGTGGCAATTCTTGAGCAATGGCAGCCACAGCTCTGCTGATACGCTCCGGGCTAAAATCCGCAGGGGAAAAGAAAAAGTACGGTAACTCCATACTTTCACCAAGCAAGTCTCCTATTATTTCTGCAAACCGTCTTATATTGCTCCGCAATCGAACTCTACTCAAATCAAGAAAATCGATGGAGCAAAGATCTCCTATTCTCTGTTCAAGTGCCGCCTCAACTTCTCCGCCGCCAAAATCAATCCCCGTCACTCTGAAATAAAATAGCCGCAATAGCCTGTCAACTCTAATAGTAGCTGGTAGTTCACAATAGGCTTGAGCCACTTGTGTTAAACCTCTGTTGATAACGAGGTCCAGGTTCACTACGACGTCATCGTAAAGATTTCTGATCTCATTTTTTCCAGCTACCTCCCCGAGCCAGTAGTGCTCCAAAATCAAAGTTCCCACATCATAGGGATGTTTGGCCCAGTGATTGAGTTCATGATGGAAGAGTCCACGCAGGGCTTCCTGACTGAATTTTTCGGTCAGTCCCTCCCCAACCAGTAACTTGAAGCGAGGGCTACGAAAGGTTATCTCAATTGTTGCATTCCGCACCCGCTCCAACTGCGCAATGGGAGGATAGTAAAGGTCCTTCCTTGCTTGGTCGAAAACCGGCTTGATTGTATCCAGCCCCTGTTCATACATGAAAGTTTTCACTCACCCAATGCTGACCACTCCCGGCGCCAAAAGCATAGGGCCTAGCCTGGACCCGGCCAAGCAGGTGTTAGCCATTGTTTGACAAAGTCTCTCTCACGAGGCTTTGGAAAAAAGGATGGCCAATGTCGTCTGCCATCTTCTCAAGCGTTTCTGAGTCCCCATTCTGCAAAGCCACATATGCCTCAATTTGATGATCTCTATGCTCCTCCCATCTCTTTTTCGCTTCCCTGAGAGCGTCGGCAACAGCATACAGGTCGTCCGAACAGTTTTTCTTCACATCTTTCACTTCACTACGCTTCTTATCGCTCAACCCACTCCGGTGCCATATTACGTAAGGCATGATTGCACTAATATGCTCCAGGGTCACCTCTTCTTCGCCAGTCATCCACGCGAGAGCTTGACCATATCTCAGCAGGCTTTGCTCTGCCCGCTGAGAGATGCCATACAAGTCAGAACAGATATAGTTCCGATAATGGCAACCGTCACACCTGGAAAAATCTTTTTTCAGAGTATATTGACAGCGGACTTCCTCCCCCAGATAGTCAAGAAAAAGTTCTGCATCTTCTGTTATTTCCCTTTCTTTCATTTCCTCTCGTATGGTTTTTATTTCCTGCCGTCTCGGAATTTTGAGATCAAGACCCGCCTTGCTGAACCTCGCCTCAAGTTCTTCCTTGAACCTCTCGGCTCTTAAATTAATGTAAGTCACTGTTGCATCAGCGGATCCGGTTTCATTGTTTTCCAGGACGAAAGTGATCAACTCTTGACTTGTCTGCCTATCTTTCAAGATTTCCTCGTCGATTCCCCTCCTAATGATTCTTTTTCTTACCGGATGCAAGGGGCCAGTCTCAACCGCCACATCAAATCTATCCAGAAGTGGAGCAATCAGTCTTGTTGCGCCAACATCTTGATAATTAATGGTCGCAAAGAACGACTTCCCCTCCTGGAATATCAAGGTTTCACCTCTATAACTCCATATGTTTCTGTCCACTTCGTTAAGCAGCATGTTCTGCTTGCCAACAGGCAGACGGTTGATCTCATCTATTATAACCACTGGAGGAAACGGGATAATTTTCCACTTGACTATCTCCTTCCCTTGTTTTTCCAAGGCGCCAAGATCTATAGTAGCCTTTATTTTTTCTTCAGTTTGCTCTGGATGAGCATGTACGGTGGCAGTCTGAATGAACTCCAGGGGCAGTCCAAGAACCAAGCTCGATATTCTTTCGCTTGAGCTAGTTTTTCCACTACCGTATTCTCCAAAGACAAGTTCCTTGCCGCTCAAGAGCAGGGTCAAAATCCCGAATAGAGCAACCGGCAAATACTTTCTGTCGCCTATTTCTAGTAACTCATCACCTAGATAAAAGCAGTCACGAATGAGTTCGTAAAGTCTCTCAACTTTCTCATTGAGCTCCGTCATCTCCAGTCACCACGAAGAAGGTTTCTGATAACCTGTGAATGACCACTATAAACAAATGTAACAGGTCAAAAAGTCCGAAGCAATAAGAACTCCACTTCATTCTTGACAGGTTAGTGGGGTTGGCACCGGAGTCGACCAATCTCGGCAAACGAAGACGATTTCTTATGCCTGCTTTGTATGTTACACTTTTATTGGTTTGTGCCCTTTTTGCTGGCCTCACTCGGCATTACTAGCAAGCCTCTAGTGAATAAGCTCGAAACTTAACTTTAAATAGAAGGAAAAAAAGGAGAACAGATATGGGAGCGCCCTTGATCCTCGGAGAACTCGTTGATTTCATAACAGGCCGTACTATCACCGATACATTGGATGAACGGTATCGGCAGAGAATCGCCAAGATTCTGGTGGAGGAAAAGGGATATCTGAAAGAAGACATCCAAATCCAACGGGAACTACCGTTGCTGGTCGATGCGAGCAGTTACCTGTGCAAAATAGACTTCGCCGTTGTCCTGAATGGAAAAACCGTAATGATAGTGCGGTTTGGACCGGGTTCCATTGTATCACGTGAACGACCTGCTCTTGCAGCCGCGAGGCTCCTGGAACCATATACGGTACCCTTCGCAGTCGTTACCAATGGCAAGGAAGCTCACCTTATTGATACTGCTTCTGGCCGGGTTATTGGCAGGAGTCTAGACAGCATCCCCTCAAGAAGCGACTTGCTAGATCGATTTCCGAATATTTTGTTCACCTGTCTTGCTGAGAAACGCCTTGAAAAGGAGCGGCGAATCTTATTTGCCTTCGAGGCAATAGGTACGTGCCCACTGGACTCCGAACATTAGGAGTACTATTGTTAAATTATGGCCCGAGCTCGAAACTGGAAAGCGAAAATCCCGATCACCTGCAACGCAACCTATTGATCTCATTGTCGAGAATGATTATTTAATATGTCTTCCAGGGACTACAGGTTGCCCAGCTTGTAGCCAACATCAAGACGACGTCTTGAAGGAATTCAATGTGGTCTGTTGGCTGAGAGGCCTTGCCGTCATATGGAGGAAGCATGGTAAAAAAAACTAAGCCATATGAAATGATTACTGATTTTATCACAGGAAAGCCAGTTCCCAATATAGGCGCAGAAGAGAATCGCCAGCGTGTCGAACGCTTCCTGGTGGAAAATAGAGGCTATAGCAAAGCTGACATTGAGGTAGACGCAGACCTCACTTTCACCATTGGTGATACCCAGATCCGCTCCAATGTGGACTTGGTTGTAAAGCTGGAGGACAAGCGGTTCATGGTGCTCCGGTGCGTGCCCGGTTCTCTGGTCTCAAGACAGCGGGAAACCCTGGCGGCAGCCAGGCTGCTGGACTGCTATCAGATTCCTTTCGCTGTTGTTACAGATGGCAATGATGCGGACCTGCTCGATACCGTCACTGGTAAGGTGATCGCTCGGGGCATGGAGGCCATACCCGCAAAAGAAGATGCGTATCAATATCTAACGGTGATCGAACTTCAGCCTTTGCCCGAAAATAGAGTGCAGCGAGAAAGGATCATTTTCCGCTCGTTCGATGAAATGAATATTAATGTCCAGCGAAAGCTCGGACAGGTGTGAGGGGATATCGGCCATTGCCTATCTCGCCCGGCAAATCTCTTGCTGAGGTGACTGTTCGGCAAACAGCAGCTGCTGCCTATGCAGGGCTCTCTTGGCAGTTCCAAAGGCAATCTCCACTCTAGCCTCGACGCAGCTGAGTGGTCTCGAAACGACTAAAGTAAAATGCGGTTTCCCCCAGAGTCAGAAGTGTTGTCTACCAGCCGCCGGTTCCCAGGACACGGCTGGTTCGGTCTTGCCGTACTTGGCGTCGCGCAGATATCTCTGTTTGTCGGCATAGAGGTAGTGAGCTACTGGTTCTACCCTCTAGCCTGGTGGTCGTATATCCTGATTGCGGACGCACTAGTCTATTACCGCAAAGGAACTTCCTTGCTAACGCATCACTTCCGCGAATTCTTCCTCTTGCTATCCTGGTCCATTTCTTTATGGCTGCTTTTTGAAATGTTCAACATTAGATTACACAACTGGCATTACACCATGGTCCCCATTAACACCACCGAACGCTGGTTGGGATATATTGTCAGTTACGCCACGGTGCTCCCGGGACTCTTTGAAACCATGGAGGTATTTGAGAGCTATGGGCTTTTGCAAAACTGCCGTACTCGGCCGCTAGCCAGCAGCAGCCACTGGTATGCTCCTTTTGTCTTCATCGGCCTGATCTTCCTGCTCCTTCCCCTTCTCTGGCCGCAGTTTTTTTTCCCGCTGGTCTGGGGCGGCTTCATATTTCTGCTCGAACCCCTGAACCATCACTTTGGTGCTCCTTCACTCATGCGCCAATGGCAAGAGGGTAGCCTGCGTACCTTCTATCTGTTGCTCCTGTCCGGAGCAGTCTGCGGCTTGCTCTGGGAATTTTGGAACTACTGGGCCGCAACCAAATGGGAATACACGGTTCCCTTTGTCGGCAGACTGAAACTTTTTGAAATGCCCTTATTGGGCTTCCTGGGCTTTCCCCCCTTTGCGGTGCAATGCTATGTCATTATGAACACCATTTCTCTTTGTCGTCATGGCCACGGCTGGCAAAATCCTCAGTCTGGGCGGTTTCGGCCAATTTCTCTTTATACCATCCTTGCCGTCCCTCTCTTTCTTACCTACTGGATCTTTGCCTTCCACCAAATCGATGTCCACACAGTAGCCAGCTGGCGACCATAAAGGCTGGCACACGTCTTTTTTGCAGCTCTGTCTGTAGCGCTCACTGGTCGCCATGAAACAGTCTTCTGCTACGCCAGAGCTCCCAGAAATTTCTCCTTGACAGAATAGTGAGTTTGTACTAAATTTAACAATTACTTTTTATGAATTATCTATATGTTTTTACTTGATAATGCTTGATGTCAAATTGAAAGTGCACTCTGGTAACCAATATTGGTTATCAGAACGTGGCAGAGGATTGGATGCACAGCAACGAGTTGGTAGGCGCAGGCTTTAGCCTGGGTTGCCCTGTGTTGTTATCGATTCGGAAAACCAATTGCCACATGGCACCATTGTAATACTGGCCGCAGTCGCAACCTTCAGGTTGCGACTACTGAACGTTCGATAAAAGGAGTGCCCTTTCATTTTGCCATCAACCGATAATTATGATGAGCGATTCTTCGGGGAAAAATATAGAATACCTCCTTCCTTCTTGGTAGAACGCCATGTTGCGGCGAGCCAGGGAGATAACTTTTCCGCACCTTTGGTCGCGGCCAGAAAGCTGCTCCTACAGTTGTTTTTAACCTTCGGCTCAAGACCGTGAACACCGGTATCGATCTAAAGGGGAGCAATTCCCTCACCAATAATTTGGTCACGCCGGTGAGCAATGATAGTACCTGAGTAGAAGAGCACGCAGACAATGTCGAAATTCAAAGAAAGGAGGAAAGGTTAGGCTGCGTATTAATAATCAATGTGTTTCGCGATGTGCAAGGATATCACTGGAATACACCAGGGTTAGAGAAAGGAGACAGGACATGGCTGAAATAGGACATGGCGGCAAGGAGATAGTCGAAAGAATTCTGGAGCCTGCGGAGGCAAAAGAAAAAATCAAAGGCCTTACAGCGGTACCCATCAGGAGTCAAATCGCCAACGAGGTCATTGATATTGCTTATGGCTTTTTCTCCCCGCTTCAAGGCTTTATGGGCAAGGCAGACCTGGAGTCAGTCTGCAAGAACATGAGACTGGCAAACGGCGTGGTCTGGAGCATTCCCATACTTTTTGACATGTCGCCTGAAGAGATAGCTGCCAAGGGAATAAAGGAAGGCGACAGTATTCTGCTCACCTACGACGACAATCCCATGGCAATCCTCGAACTGGAAGAGATTTTCGATTACGACAAGAAAGAAATGTGCCAGGCGGTCTTCGGCACCACTGAGGACAAGCATCCAGGCTGCGCCCGTACTTACGAATATCAGGACAAATTTCTCGGGGGCAAGATCACCCTGGTGAATCGCCCCAGAATCAATCCGCCTTTTGAACCATACTTTTTGCCACCGCTCGAGATGAGAAAGCGTTTCAGAGAGAAAGGCTGGAAGAGGATCGTTGCCCATCAGACCAGAAACGTGCCCCACACGGGCCATGAGTGGCTCATGAAAGGCGCCTGGGCTCAAACCTACGCTGAGCTTCCCATTGAGAAGCCGCTGGTTGGAGTTCTGGTGAATGCAATTATCGGCGCCAAGCGCAAAGGGGACTACATTGATGAGGCGATCATCCTGTGTCAGGATGAGTTGCGCAAGGCTGGCTACTTCGGGGATCACAATCATCTCACTTCCCTTACCTTCTGGGATATGCGTTACGCCGGCCCCAGGGAAGCCGTATTTCATGCAGCTCTCAGGGCAAATCTCGGCCTTACCCATCACATGTACGGCCGTGACCACGCCGGCGTCGGTACATATTACGGCGCCTACGATGCTCATCACCTGCTGGCCAGTGTCCAGGACGACCTCAGCATCACGCCGGTCTATTCCATGAACTGGCTTTACTGCCCTCACTGTGGCGAGGTCACCTCTGAGGGGCTCTGCAATCACAAAGACGAGTGGCAGAAGTTCAGTGGCACCCTCATCCGCAGTATCGTTCAGGACGGGGTCAAACCGCCACGCTTGATTTTCAGGCCGGAAGTATTCGACCTGGTAATGGAATGTGCCGAGAAGTATGGCTTCGGTTCTCCTTTTGTGACCGACGAATATCTCGAGAAAAGAACCCCAGTTTTCAGCATCCTGCCCTTGAATGCCTAGGAGGAGGTGACACCATGACAGAAGAAAAATTTCCCATCAACATCTGGGTCAACGAAGAACGATACGAAAAGCTGCGAGATGCAGGTCTGGCAGACATGTGTGAAGAAATGCTCGCCGGGTTGAAGGTAATAAGAGTCTACGCCAACGCTGCCCAGAGGGACAAGATATTGCAGGTCTTTCCCACAGCAAAATTCGACTCAGCCACCACAAAAAGCATCGAACTTCTCCCCCGAGACGTCAAGGACAAAATCTTTGACAAGGTGATTGAGAGAAAGTCTATAGATATACTAGAGGAATTCTTGCAAGATTATTGATCGAGCTACACCTGCACATGTAGATTCCAGGAGAAGAGGGCCGCTGGGTCCTCTTTTCTTTTGCGCCCTGCTCAATTCTGTGCTAACTGTCAATGGCATTGGCGGCTCGTGTGCAGCCGATGCAGTGCTGCCGGAGCAAGATGCTTCCCAGAGCCGACTCGCAGAAGCGACCTTCACCATTGTCAGAGCCAGAGTAAAGGCAGCCACCACGGACAGCATGAGCTCGTTGGCCAGAATAGCTGGCAGCCATTTGAGTGACCGCAACTATAGCTGAGAGGCATTAAGGTCCTCGGAAGGGAGATGTCATGGATCCTGAAAAAATCATCGACGGTTTGTCGGAGGAATTGATCAACTCTCTAAAATTAATGTCAAAATCAAAGGACATAGACAAGAAACTGCGCTACAGCGAAATCGTCAAGAACCTCTGCGAATCACTGGGTGTTTTTCTCAGTTTAGCTACCGATATGATGGATTTGGACTTTGTCGAGTAAAAAAAAGCGGCAGCAGAGACCCCGAGGAGTCTCTTTTTGATGTCCCACCAGAGGGCACTCTGGCTTGGACAATATTCCACTTATGGTTCAGGAGAGGACTCCAGGTGGAGCCAACAACTTTCTACCTTCAAAGTCTTGGTTGCGCCAAAAACCGGGTTGACAGTGAACTCATTCTCGCCAGCCTCACCACGGCGGGCTATCAATTGGTCGCCGATCATCTCGAGGCCGAGGTGATTGTTGTCAATACCTGTGCTTTTATCGAAAGTGCTGTCCAGGAATCCATCGACACCATACTCGAGCTGGCCCAGGCAAAAAATAATGGAAACTGCCGCATGCTTGTGGTCACAGGGTGCTTGCCGCAGCGCTACGGCAAGAAACTGGCCAGAGAGCTGCCAGAAGTGAACCTTTTTCTCGGAACCAGTACGTTTCACCGCCTGGCTCCATTGCTCAGCAGAGTCGATCCTGAAGATCCCCAGAAGTTGCTGCTGGAGCCGCCCCAATTCCTCATGGACTCCGCGTGCCGCAGGCAGTTGTCTGGTCCCGCCTACAGCAGTTATCTAAAAATTGCCGAGGGATGCAGCAACAGGTGTTCTTTCTGCACAATTCCCTCTATCCGCGGGCCCTACCGCAGCCGCTCCCTGGATGACCTGCTGCAGGAAGCCCACTGGCTTGCTGCTCAGGGAGTGCAGGAGATCAACCTCATCGCCCAGGATACCACCGCCTACGGCAAGGATCTCAGCAGCAATATCTGCCTGGCAGATCTGCTGGAAGCATTGGCGCAGGCCAATCTCTTTCCCTGGATTCGTCTACTGTATTGCCATCCTCAGCGGATCACTGACAGGCTTCTGCGAGTAATGTGCTCCCATGAGTCAATCTGTGCTTACCTGGATATCCCTGTTCAACATGCTTCCAGCCGAATCCTGACTGCAATGGCGCGCCCGGGAACAGGCGAACAGTATCTAGCATTGATAAATAGGATTCGGCAGTCCATTCCCGAGGTCGTCATCAGGACAACGGTAATTGTTGGTTTCCCCTCTGAAACAGAGGATGACTTTCGCCAGCTTTGCTCCTTTGTTGAAAAAGCACGCTTTCAATACCTGGGCATCTTTGCCTTTTCGCCGGAAAAGGGGACTGCTGCTGCAAGAATGTCGGCCCGTTTAGAGACAAGAACCATTGACAGACGACTTCAGGAGCTTGCTGCTCTACAGGAACAGATAAGCAAGGCATACCACCAGCAACTGCTAGGTTCCGTACAGCAGGTTCTTATCGAGGGTGTGAGCCCGGAGACGGATCTGCTTCTTCAGGGCCGTCTACGGGGACAAGCACCAGATGTTGATGGCCGTATTCTTATCAACCGCGGCACTGCTTGCCTCGGAAAAATCACCCCGGTGCGCATTACTGAAGCTCATGCCTATGATCTAGTAGGCGAAATCGTTGCCTAGGAATTGTTTTGACAATAAGATAGTTTTGGGCTAAGAAGATATGCTTTAATACTATGTCATTTTATTCCCCGCCCTGAGGATGGGAACCCTTGATCTTACAACCTCAAGAACAGAATGTGACCTCACAGCAAACTCCTTTCTTGACTCGGATTCAAAAGCATCTCGAGCGCATCGAGGAGGAGATAGAGAAAAATCTCCATTCCAGTGTACCCCTTGTAGCTCTCGTCAGCCGCTACATCATTCGGAGCGGCGGCAAGCGTCTGCGCCCTCTGCTCATGGTACTCGCTTCTCAGTTGCTTGATCCCGAACAAGATGAACACTATCCACTCTCCATTATCTTTGAATACCTCCATGCCGCCACCCTGTTGCATGATGACGTGGTTGACCATGCAGAGCTCCGTCGCGGCAAAGCTGCGGCCAACACCGTGTTCGGCAACGCTGCCGTGGTCCTGGTAGGCGACTTCCTTCTAGCTACTTCCTTTGCCCTCAGCGTCACCAGTGGGAACCTCAAGATCCTTCAGGTCCTCTCTGACACTACCAAGATGATGGCTGAAGGTGAAATTTTGCAACTCATCAACAGCGACAATCTGGAAGCCTCAGAGCAAGACTACCGCGAGGTAATTACCCGCAAGACAGCTATTCTGATTGCGGCGGCATGCCAGATTGGCGCTATTCTGGGAAGGGCAGACCTCAGACAGGAAGAGAGCATGCACAGCTTCGGCCTCAATCTCGGAATCGCCTTTCAGCTGAGGGATGATGTTTTAGACTATGCCGGCAGTGAAGAGGAAGTGGGAAAACCCATAGGAAACGATCTGCGCGAAGGCAAGATCACTCTGCCGCTCATTCGGGCGCTCTCCCGGAGCAACAACAATGAACGCCAGCGTCTCGTTGAACTCATCACGGCGGACGAGATAGACGATAATGTCTTTCTTGAGGTAAGACGCATCATCGACCGCCATCAGGGCATCGAGTATACCTCACGCATGGCCGCCCAGCATATTGCAATGGCCAAGGATGCCCTGCTGTCCTTTCCCAGTTCACCCACGCGAGATCTTCTCGAAGAAATTGCCGACTATGTAGTCAGTCGCCGAGTTTGACTTGGGTTTGCCCACAGCTCTCCTGACAGCTACAGCAATGCTTCTTCAGCCACTGCCTGAATGATCATTCAAGTTTCTTTTGACATCAACTGGATATTTCTGTAGGTTGGCAACATACTTGTAGTTTTTGTACCAGAGGGTGCAAAGCAAATGAACAGACGAAGAAAAGTGCTTCTGGCAATCGTACTTGCCCTGCTTTTGGCCAGTGGCGGCCTTGCCCTCTTCCTGCATTCCTATTTTACCAGTGACCGCATAATTTCATGGATCAGGCCCCCCCTGGAAGAAGTTTTGCAGCGCAAGGTATCGATGCGGCAGGTTAGCTGGGGATTGCGTGGTTTTCATGTTTCAGGCTTGCAGATTGGCAACGATGAAGCTGCCCAGCCATTGCTCACCAGCCAGGATCTCGAACTGCAGTGGGCCACCCTCAGCCTCCTTAGAGGTCGCATTGAAATTCGCAGCCTTGTCCTGGACAAGCCGCAACTCACGGTGATCAGATACGCCAATGGCACCTACAACCTGGAAGAGGTCTGGTCACGACTGCAGCAGGCAGGCAAAGAAGAGCGCAGGTCAACTGGAGTATTTGCCCTGGCAGCAACTGTGCTTTCTATGAAAAATGGGAAGATCACTTTTGTGGATCAGCAGCAGAGCCCTGCCAAGATCCTCACCATACACCATATCCAATCCCAGATCTCCTCTCTGTCGACAACAATGCCAATGCCTTTTGAATTTGCTGGTCGGCTAGCAGAGTCGTCTGAGGGTCGGTTTGCATTCAACGGGACTTTTGATCTTCCTGATCGTCGACTGCGAGGCAAACTGGAATTGGCAAATATTGATATGGCCTCTATCCGATTCTTCCTGCCTCACCAGGGAGGGATCTTCAGGCAAGGAAACTTGACGCTTGCTGCCACTGTAGATCTGGTTCCTCTAAAATTCAAGTTGCAGGGGAACCTGGGGGTGAAGGGATTGACTGTGCAGCTTGCTTCAGGAATTACTGGGGCCATGGACGTGGCAAGCAAGTTTGATGCGACCATCGAAAATGTAGAACAGTTGCTGGAAGTCAAAGCCCTAGACCTCGAGATCAATGACCAGCAAGCTTCTGTACAAGGAAAGTTATCCAATTGGGACAGCAACCCTCAAGTACAGTTTACCCTTCGTTCCTCCAGCATCGAGCTGGACAAGCTGCTGCAATTGCTGCCGGGTGCACCGCCAGACATGAGCCGGGTCGGAGACGAAAGTGCAATGGAGGAGGAAAGTAAGGCCCCAGCAAGAAGCAGGCTGCAGAAACTTCTCGAACTCTTACCTGGCACTGGTGAAAAATCTAAATCAGCCGGGGAAACTAACAGTTCTCGTGAGGGAGGGGCGCAGGAAGAATCGCCGGCAACACCCACCAGCGCCTTAAAAAAACTCTACCAACGGCTGCCAGGAACGCAGGAGGCTTCTCAAACCGACGAAGAAGAGCAACAGCTGGAGTCTTCTGGGAGTGAAACCTCTACTGAGGTCTTTTCTTCCGAATCCACCTCTGAACAGCTGCTCGATACCCAGGAAACTGCAGATTCATTGACGCAAGAATCTTTTCCTCCTTCCACCACTGGCACGCCACTTTC